>JAPORV010000250.1 GCA_026710055.1 Aestuariivita sp. | reverse complement strand
TAACTTGCCCTATGGGTGCGATGCGCTCGTTAGTACTCTTAATCATTGCGACATCCGTTGTTTGTTGATGAGAGGCTAGGCTGTTAGCCAGTACTAATAGAATTGCGGTAATTGCAATCAATACACCTAACACAGCCATAAAATAATTTATAAATTCACTGTCTTTCATAATTAGATATAGAATGTTTAATGTTGAAGTATTTATATGATTTAAGCTATGGTGCTAATTATAACATAGTAGGATTGTCGCCCGCTCTTACGGGTGGTTTTCAAGCGTGTCAAGCAGGCATGCAATATAGATTCAATAGGCAACGCATACACGGATATCTGCTTCGGCAACGTGCAGGCTTTGTTATTTTCTCATGTCATCGTCTCTTATAATCATTTTTCAATCCATCATATTAACTTGGACAGCGGCATCAAATCTGCGTTCAGGCTTCAACTTCGATTCACCACCGTTCAATATTAATTCATGCAGAACCTTACGAGGTAGGAGAGGTGTAGTAAGCCTATCGTGATTCAAATATCTGATACTAGTGTTCCCGCTAATGGTAAATGCTTTGTCTGTCTGCATACCGTATGACATTCCCTTGTAGATGGCAGAGTAGTCATAGTCTCCCGTCTGCAAGATGTCATATAGGCTTCTTATATGTCTAGTTACTTCTCTGAATGTTCTAGTCATTTTGGTTATGTTTTTGTAGCTACATTCTTGCATAGGAATCCCCATTACAGCGACATCTGACCATGCAAATACATCAAAGCATTGCTCGCATAACTCTAGAGATTGTCCTTTCGTCCGCCATATAGGATTTAACAAAAAAGGCTTTTGCAATTTTTCTACTATTTTCAATACATTTTTCAATGCACCATGAATATAGCTTGAATACCTGATAACCTCTGCTTCATTATCCCAATCCGATATCCTGTTGTACGCTGGCTTTATGACTTTGATTACTTCATTCTTGATAGACTGGTTTTCTTCATTGATTAATGCGGATGCGACACTCATCATGGCGTGGGCCGAACTAACCGGCCGCATCACTATTTCTGGTGCCCATTCTGTTTCCAATTTATTAGAAGTTGCCATATCAGGGACAACCGTCAGTTTTACTTCAAGTGGTATCGTCTGAATGCCGTTTAGAGAGACAATCAGATCTATTTTATCCACTTTATTTCGAGAAAATTTTGCATACGGTTTGAAAGATTTTTCAAACTGATAAAACGGATTGTCACAGTTCTTTCCGATAACCTCGCACATTGTCCAACAGGAGTCATCTGTCTTGGTTCTTTCATCAATCATCCGTACTGATATGGGATTCATTTCCTCGTCACGCATATAAAGACAGAGTGACAATGGGAATGTGGAATTAAACTGATTTTTCCCCCATAAATCTTCTGCGTATCTGCTGGAGTTATCAGAGGTGATTCCGTAAATTTTAGGATTATCTTGTTTTTGTGACATTAAGTATCCCGGTAGCAACAAATGACGCAAGATTTACAGGAACAGCATTGCCTATCTGCAATTCAGCACTTGCATTTCTATCTCCAGCATTCCAGTTCCAAGATGCAGGGAATGTTTGTATTCTGCTTCTCTCAAAAGATGTTAGTGGTCTGACACTCAATGGCGGCACACGGTCAAGATGGTTACCTTTGTATCCAGGGGGTACGGGGCGATTTACGCCGCGTATTGTTGGAGATGGCTCATATACAGAAAACACCGAACGTCTTGAATAATTCCGTGGGTGTCTGTAATAAAACTCTATGTTAATGCTATCTCCAAGATATTCCTTTATGGTCATTCTTTTTTCTGAAATTTGACTCTCCAAAGACCGAAGAAATTTTATTGGCGCATCTTTCCAAGTAGATCCAAACGCGAAAAATCTTTTTCTTGTTTGGGGGACTCCGCAGTAACTTGCGTCTAAAACCGTTTCGGATATCGTGTATCCAGCCGCAATTAGATTCTCTTTTGTCTCTTGATAAGCATGGCTGGTACGAACTTGAGGGACGTTTTCCATCAGGAAAAAAGACGGCTTACACTTGGCAACAATCTTTCCAAACACATTGGTTAAGTTAGCACTCCCTCCCTCAACTCTTTTTCCTGCGCTAGAAAAATCTTGGCACGGTGGTCCCCCCACAATAATATCGGGACAGAGGCTTTCAATTTCTTCTGTCGATTTATCAATGTCACTAAGGTCACGATTGAAAGCGTGATTCACCAGATTTCGCCGGTAAGTCTCAAGTGCTGTCTCCCAATTATCATATGCAGCTAACATCTTTATTCCTGCATTTATGAATCCAGCACTCAGCCCTCCTGAACCACAAAATAGGTCTACTGCTTTTAACTCCATTGTTCCATTAATTCCTTGTTAGCGATATTCTCCATGACGAACGATTTTGCACTCACCTAGCCTGCAATGAAAATTAGTGATGTATTGATTTGGTTTGTGGGGTGATTTTTCAATTTCTTATAGAACTTTGTCATGGACTTTATAAGGAATAACCTTTGGTGATCAAATCTATCGAATGTCTTGTGTTTCATTGTGCATAATATCCTGTTTGTCTGGAAGTTTATACACTTCCTAATTTAGAATGTCAAGCTCGTGTATGGATGTGGT
>JAPORV010000318.1 GCA_026710055.1 Aestuariivita sp. | reverse complement strand
TACGCCCATTGAATCAATGCTTTGTGCATCTGCTCAGGGAGGGATGTCTCCGCATACTAGGCAAACGCCCGTGAAAAAGGTGATTCACTCGCAAGAGCCGAGACACGCTCCCACCTACACAGACGACAGATTTTAATGAAAAAATGGTGCGATTCAATATAGGGAAAGATGCATTTTCTGATCAACTATCAACCGAAGAATGCACCAACACTGAAATCAACGAATGGCTTTAATCTGTCAATTGTAAGTAAGAGAATTTCTTACCATAGTGGCTGTCAACAGGGTGTGTCGGATTATCTCCGATGCCTCTTGCGTGGTCAACTAAAGCGTTTCGGTATAATGAAATACAGAAAATTTATTCAAGTGGACTGCCACCCGTCTTCAAAAGACAGACAGATATTTTGACAACCCTGTGTCATGCGGGTAACCGCATACGAAAGGTAGATACCAAAAGATGACATAAAATTCTTAAACTTAAGTCTGTAAGGATGAAGCAGTGTCATGAAGATGATTGTCATTATCTTGATAAAAAATAAATGATTGTCTATTTTACAAGATCGTTAAAGAAAAGACATATTATGATAAATCGTGCAGGGCTTGAAAAATTTCTCCGTCAATCAGAAGGTAAAATGCCACCTGTTTTTAAAGGCCGAGAGGATGTTCTCACAACCCTGCATCAAGCGGGCGAGAATATGCGACAAATTGTGGATATTCCGGGGCATACAGAGCCACAAATGAAGTTGGAGGGCACGGAAAAGACCACACAGATTATTCAAGGCGCTCCTGGTGCCGGAAAAAGCTCAGTTCTTGCCAAACTGCAAAAAGAGTGTATGGCGCGGGAACAGGAAGGAGCTCCCCGTGTGGTCATTGTCTCTAGTCAAAGTGTCGTCGGAAGCTTACCTCAGGTTTTAAAACTTATTCGCGCGGCCGGCGAATTATCATCATTAAAATGGAAAGATGTTTTATCCCGCATTGGGGTTAACCTCTCCGCCAATTCGTTAGGCGCGATTAGCGCATCAGTTAGTTGGAACATAAACGATTTTGATACACCGACAACGTTGGATCAGCTTGCAGAAAGATCACCAAGTCAAAACTGGAAGGCGCCCGTGATTGTCGCGGTGGATGAAGCCCAACGCATCTCCGGTGCTGACAACACCGCCCACGCCCGCTTCCTGCAATCCATTCATGATGCCTCCTCAGGACTACCGTTGACGCTGGTATTGGCGGGACTGTCCGATACGAAAAATACCGCAAATCAATTAGGGATAACACGCGGAATCACACCTCATACCATCCATTGTCTTGATCAAGCCGATTGTATGGAGCTGGTGACCGACTTTTGCCATAAATTTGGTGTTGATTCTGCGGGGTATGAACCGGAACTCTATGCACTGGCGGAACCCACTGAAGGTTGGCCGCGACATATACATTTTACATTTAAGGCTTTAGCGACCGAACTACTGCGCACGGATGGAAATATGGCAACAGTGAACTGGAAACAAGTTCATGATCTATCAGCACAAGGACGTCTGTCATATTACCATCATCAACAGAGCGATACTTTCCAAGCTGTTAAACCGCTCATCGGGGCAGTGATGCATGATCTGAAAAAAGGAGATAGCTTTAAGCTCATTACAAATAGAATACGACGCTACATGACAGATGAGATGGTGGAGGATCTTCCTGACTATATCCGTGAAACGAGCGGATTGCCGCGCACGTTTCTTTCTCATATGATTCACCAGGGGGCGCTCCATGAATATGAGTTTGATCAATTTTTTAGTCCCATCCCATCGTTCAGACGCCATCTGATTAAAGAAGGAATTATGGACCCCACCAATCCCTATCCGCTTCATCGCACATTCTATTTATATTATGGAACAGAACCTTTCTTCTCCAAAAAAGGATTTGCATCCTATGCAAGTGCACGGGATTGGGCATGTAAGTCGCTTGAGCGCATGAATAATGAAAAGGATATTTCGCTTTGGTATGATGATATTCCGATCGAAATACTGCGGGTGGCCGCAACCAAATTGTCCTCTGAGGAAGACAATCATGATTATACGGTTGGTGTGTGAAAGATTTGGAGTATGAAAATCAGGAAAAATATTAAAATTTATCTATTGGTAACCGCTAGAAAAGGATTTTTTTAACAGACACCAGCTACCAAGATCCTGTTTTTTCAATATCAAGGGATCATGATGATTATCATACCTGAGGTTGATTGCGCCATCGCAAACGTAACACCATACTTCCATGTGTGTTGAAGGAATATAGATAAGCGCAACATTGAAGCCTTTATGGGCTTATCCGTCCTTGACAATCCCGTGACAGATGTCCAATAACTGCTTCCCATACGCTCATTGAATCAACGCTTTGTGCATCTGCTCAGGTCAGGATGTCTCCGCACACTAGGCAAACACCTGGGCGAAGGGTGATGGGTTCTATTCTTGTATGGTGTACTAACTTTTGTACCATATGTTGTGTCCCTAAGCTGCCAGCGCAACGCGAATTGCGCTATTGTCATTGGCGGGCGATGGGGGCACCCAGTCGCCTTGGCGATTGAAGCGTGGTACCAAGTCCTTCCAAACCCGATCAAAGCGATTGGACTTGCATAAGGCTCGGATGCGCA
>JAPORV010000321.1 GCA_026710055.1 Aestuariivita sp. | reverse complement strand
CTGGGACGTCTTATTCGTGAGAAAGAGCGAGAGCGTCTGAAGCGCCAGCAACGTCGCGCCGCTTAATCATCGGTTCAAAAAAAGAGGCTTCAGACCGGACAGGCGGAGTCTGTCTGCTGCGTCATTTTAGCGGAAATGTCCGCCTAGTGAGGCCACTGGACATCGGGTAATCGGCGGTTGTGCGGTAAAATTCCCCAATAAATTTGATATTGTGATGAAAAATATTCATATTTTTCTCTTGGCAGTCGCCAGAAAATGGGGGTTTTTTAACAGACACTATTGTAGGATTTGAGCATAGCTAGTCACTCCGTTGACTTATGCCCCATATAGGTATTCAAGTTAGGGGTTATAAGTATATAGGCCCCAAAATTTTGTTTTGAACTTACAAAATATCATGACAAAATCAGAATTTAAGGTATGAGACCGCTTAATCACTAATTTATTGGCACTTGTGAATAAAGTAATGATTAAAGACATTTAGCTCAATTTTGATAGTTTTTTTTGTAGGTCAGCAAGTTGTTGTTTGATTTCCTTAATTTCTTCAGACGATTCATTATTTTCAAATTTTGATGCACCATCCGCAGAACTCCATCCACCGGTCATTACTTTTATAAATGCTTCTTGTTGTGCACGTATTGTTTCAAACCCAGATATGCCTACCATAGGGTTTAATTTTTCAAAATTATTCAAAACCTTATTTTGGCTCTCACGGAGCAATTCAAATGAATCTTGCAAAAATTGAGGCATGAATCCGCCTCCTGGCATCATATAACTCCGTACTAAGTCATTAAGAACATTTATCGGAAGAACATTTTCACCACGACTCTCGTGCTCTGCAATAATCTGTAACAAATATTGCCGTGTAACATCATCTCCTGACTTTAAGTCAACGATCTGAACCTCTCTTCCATTGCGAATGAGCTCGGCGATATTTTCAAGCGTAACATAATCACTCGTTTCTGTATTGTAGAGACGTCGACTAGCATAGCGCTTAATAAGCAACGGGCTTTCATCTTCAACCATTTAAATTTTCCTTAACCTCTTTACGCAGTTTCAGCATATTCAAACTTTATCAAAAAGAAAATGAAAGTGATTAACTTCTAGAACACTTGTTTGCCATATCTATTTAATAGCTTGTACAAGTCCGTTAAAAAGTTACTTTATTCAATATGTTTATTTTTTGAGGTGATGTTAAAGAAAACAGGCCTAAAAGGCCTGTTTTCTGTCGCATTTGCACCGAATTGGGAGGAGATGGTGCAAATTGGCGTTAGATTATTTTGAAGTTGCTTTCTTTGCAGCAGAAGTAACTTCCTTCGTTGCTTTCTTTATTGATTCAGCGGCATCTTCTGAAATATCTTTTCCAGCTGCCATCATTAATTCAACGGTGTCCATTTGCACTCTTTTTGCAACTTCTGCGAAAGCTGCCATGTTTTCTGCAGCGACCTCGCTCGAAGCAGACGCAAAATCGGTGAATGCTTTTGCATAATCTGCAGGTTCTGCCTTCGCTTTAGACATTTCACCTAGCTTGGTGATCATGTCCTTTGTCCATTTGTTGGAAATTTCAGCAGATTGCTCAGCAGCAGTCAGAGCAACAGACGATAGTTTTTCATTCAAAGAAGCCGTTGTTTTGAATGCGTCTTCCATTGCACTAGTATCCACCGGGAAAGCACCTATCATGTCTTTAAACATGCTATTAAAGTCTTGAGTTTTTGCCATTTTTCAATCCTGATTTATGCGTTATGAGCACAGTTTTTTCTGCACTTGCGAATAACATAAATACTGCATCGCAGCATGTCAAGAAAAAATGCTGCGATGCAGAAAAAATTTATTTAATTGAATTGTTGTCTTGCTTTAATCATTACATATGTGCCAGGTGCATCTGCAAGCACGGTATGTTGTGAGTCGCCAGGGAAGCGGGCTGGAACATTCCTGCCAGAACGCGACTTTAACCATTTCTCCCAGCGTGGCCACCACGAACCCTCATTACAATCTGCTCCTGTCATCCATTCCGATGAAGATAGCGTTAAATCGTCGTTCGTATAGTGATTATATTTGTTTTTGCTTGGTGGATTAATAATCCCAGCAATATGACCAGATTCTGATACAACAAAAGTTTTGTCATTTGACCCCATCATTTGAATTCCACGATAACAATCTGTCCATTTTGCAATATGATCTGTTTCACATGTAACAGAATAAATTGGAATATCAACATCACAAATATGAAGCATCTCACCGAATAATTCAAAACCTTCTTGCGTAAATTCATTTCTCCGACAAAGACCGTGGAGATACTGCATTAACATTGTTGCTGGAAGATTTGATCCGTCTCCATTCCAGTAAAGCAAATCAAATGCCGGGGGCGTTTCACCCATCATATAGTTCCGGATAACTGGCGCATAAACAAGATCATTAGAACGCAAGAAAGAAAATGTACGGGCCATAATATAAAAAGGAAGTACCCCCTTTTCACGAACTTCTTCTTCAATAGCGTTGATGAAATCGTCATCTAAAAACGGTGTAAATTCACCTTGATCTGAAAAGTCAGTCAGAGCAGTAAAAAACGTAGCAGACTTGACAGAACTATCGTCGCGTTTCTTAAGCAATGACAACGTCAGTGATAAGGTAGTTCCAGCAATACAATAACCAACGGCATTCACTTGAGATTGATTAGTAATTTCCTTAATTTCACGAATTGCCGCGAGATAACCTTCTTCAATATACTCCTCCATACCAACTTGAGCATATGAATCATCAGGATTCACCCAACTCACAATGAATAATGTATAGCCCTGCTCAACCACCCATCTTATCAAACTATTTTGGGTCTTAAGATCAAGAATGTAATACTTGTTTATCCAAGGCGGGAAGAGAACTAATGGCGTTTCATAGACAACATCAGTTACCGGTTCGTATTGAATGAGTTCCATCATTCTGTTCCGGTAAACGACTTTTCCGGGCGTTGTCGCAATGTTTACACCAGGTTCAAACGCATTCTCATCTGCTAATTTAATGACAAGCTCGCCATCATTAGCTTCTAAGTCAGAAATAAGATTCTCTAAACCACTGATAAGGCTTTCGCCTTCTGTTTCCAGGGCTCGTTCCAAAACATCAGGATTTGTTGCTAGAAAATTAGTTGGCGACATCATGTCAATTATTTGTTTAGTGAAATAAGTTAAACGGTGCCGATCCCGTTTTTCTAAACCTTCTAAATTTGTAACGGCATCCTTCAATGCTTGCGAATTAATTAAATATTGCTGTTTAACAAAGTTAAAAAACGGATGCTGATCCCATAGTGGGTTCGAAAATCGTCGATCTTTTAAGTTCGATATCTTCGAATCCGAGGCTTCTAATTTTCCCTTTGCAAGTGTTTGCTGAACCTTAACAAAGTGAAGCAATGAATTCGACCAATAATCAATCTGCTGCTCAATGATTTTCGCGGGGTTCTGCATGGCCTCGGTCCAATAGCTTGTCACTGCCTGCGCAAAAATTTCTGGATTAGGCCCTTCAAGAGCGGCATTCCGAGGGCCGCGCTTTGCCATAACCTTCACGAGACGTTTAGATAATTCATCAACCCGCTTCATATTTTCTGCAAGACGCTCTATCTGATGGTTAGAAACTTCCGTTTCATTTTTTTCTGTTATTGCCATTTCCATTAAACTCCCTTACAGAACACACATTATCTTTATCGTTACTGGGCATGGGAGGCAAGGTAGCGTATGTCTAAACTATATGACAATAGAGCTTTTTAGGGCTTTACTAAGGAGAAATCCCATGCGTTACATGATGACCTACGACCTTATTGAAACCGCCCGCAATACTAATCAGTGGTTAGGTTCGACAGCGAAGGCTATTGCATCATACCCCATTTGCTCATTGTTTCCAATACCAGCGATTAAATGGATGGAAGCGTGGGGAGAGGTTACTGAACGAACTTATCAACGTATGACTGTAAAACCTGATTGGGGAATTCGTGCGCTTACTTGCCTTGATGGTCGGGATCATGTGGTCAATATCCGATCAGTGATGGAAAAACCTTTTGGTAATTTAGTTTATTTTGATGTTGCCGAAAGAAAAAGGAGTAAACGAAAGGTGCTCCTCATCGCACCAATGTCAGGCCATTATTCAACGCTTTTACGCTCAACAGTCAAATCCTTAATTATTGATTGCGAAGTGTACATCACAGACTGGCATAATGCGCGTGATATTCCCGTCAGTACAGGTAAGTTTGATATTGAAGATTATGCGTCTTACCTGATCGACTTTTTTAAAAAACTTGGTCCCGATACGCACGTCATTGCAGTATGTCAACCCGCGCCTTTGGCGCTTGCAGCAACGGCCTACATTGCTGAAAAAAATCCTGAATCACAACCAAACACACTCACACTTATTGGCGGCCCAGTTGACCCAGACGCGATGCCAACAGAAATTACAGACTTCGGGCGTCGGGTCACTATGGGACAGCTTGAAGAAATAATGTTACAGCGCGTTGGATTTAAATACCCCGGCGTTGGTAGAATGGTTTATCCAGGACTGCTTCAATTAGCATCCTTCATGTCGATGAATGCCGAACGACACAGCCAATCATTCTTTGAACAAATTTTCAGAGTAGCGCATGGCGAAGCCTCTGACCATGATGCTCATAACCGATTCTATGATGAATATCTCGCAGTAATGGATATGACAGCAGAATTTTATCTATCGACAGTAGAGCGTATATTCAAACAGCGTGAAATCGCAAAGAACGAATTTACAATTGGTGGACACCAGGTAGACATTGGAAAAATCTCAAAAGTAGCCGTTATGACAGTGGAAGGCGCTAATGATGATATATCAGCACCCGGGCAGTGTGTAGCGGCACTTGATTTGTGCACGGGATTACCTGATTATAAAAAGGCAAGTCATGTCGAACCTGGAGCAGGGCATTATGGTATTTTTGCTGGACGCAGTTGGCGTGACAATATTCGGCCACTCATTCTCGACTTCATTGATCAAAATGGTAAATCAAAACCAACTCAAGCAGCCAACAATAATATTGCTGCCTAATTAGGTAGACTACCATCACCGCTTTAGTACAACTCAAAAACCAGAGTTACTACGTCAGCTATTAATGATGTCACTAATTGCATCCTCAATTAATTTCAGACAATTATTATTTGAAAACCGATGGTCGGCATCTTTAGCGAGTATCAAGCGAAGATCAGGGCAATTAATATGATAAAAAAGTCGCAATGCTACGTCAGTTTTGACACTCGTATCCGCTGAACCGTGTAAACAACGTACTGGGAAAGGAAAAATAAGAGGCTTACGTAAAACCAGATGATCTCGACCGTCTTCAATCAAACGTTTTGTAATAACATAAGATTCCTCATATTCAGACGGGACTTCAATTTTACTTTCTATATCTAATTGACTTCGTTCATCATCAGAAAAATTCGCCCAATAGCTATCTTCGGTAAAGTCTGGTGCAGCAGCTATTGTAACAATACCTTTAACTCGTTCAGGCATTCTTCGACCGATCAATAAAGCCTGCCAGCCTCCCATTGATGAGCCGACAAGAATAACTTGGCCTTCAGTCAAAGTATTAATAACTGTTATTGAGTCTTGATGCCAATCACCTATACAACCGTCCTCATATTCACCCGAACTTGCACCATGACCGCGATAATCAAAGCGCAAAAACGACTGCCCCAATCCTTTGGCCCAATTTTCCAAATGAATAGCCTTCGTTCCCGTCATGTCAGACCTTAAACCGCCCAAGAATATAACTGTTGGCTGATGACCTGGCGTCTTATGATAAGCAAGGTGACGATGTCTTTCTGTTTTTAAAAAATTTGGTTGAATCATATTAAATTAATATCCCAATTCTTGAATTGATTGCTTTAGAAGTAGTATATCTTTGGGAGATCATATACTAAAGTAAACAAACTACCAAATATAGAAAGTAATCAGCAAATTTCTGATTATTTACACCACCTGTAGTGTTTTTGATTTAAGTATATAAGCTCCTATCTTTGTTTCTAGAAAATTAAAGATATCCATAAAACGAAAGAACCACCCCGATCAATTTAACGTGTTTAGCAAAATAAGGGGATTTTTACCGAGAATTTTTTCATGATCGGAGGGTTGTTCAAATAATGTCAATCATGACATTCTTTAACCGTCCTAATTTACATCTGTGATGGTGACTGTTATCCAACAAAGCAGTGATCCTCTTTTAATCGATCACTGGTCATTTTCGAAGCTGTCTGGCAGTTTGGTCCTATCCCCAAAGATCATGATACGCTATTATCTATCGCCTGTTTCTGAATCTGGTTTTGACCGCGACCGACGCCCTTTCTACAAAACTCTGAATGTCACTCCTGTAGGCTGAGTATCATAGGTTCGAATCTTCAAGTTGGATTTTCCACTAAGTGAATCTAATTCACTATCCGCAGTGCTGATATCGATTGGCATCCGAAGCACATACCTTTCTCCTGGACTTAGTTCGCTTCAGTTAAGCACCGGGCTCCAATTTCTGCTACAGCCTGTGAACATCTATTGTCCAGCGATGACCCCTGCAACTAGATGAATTCCCGCTGCGAAGCGGGACGCAGTCTTGTCATATCATGTTGTGATCACACAGAACTCCTTAATTTTGGAAAAAAATTCTCCACCCGCTGTCGGTCGAGGGAAGCGTCTCGGTTCAAGATCTGTTGAATATATCGCTTCTTCTTCACGCGAATTATCATGTCACCCTCGCTTTCTGCGCGATCCTCAAGCCAGGCATTCAAGTCAAAGACCTTGTCGCCGATCAACAGCACACATGAAAGCTCCTGAAGATGGTGGGCATTGCCATCAGATCGCGGCGCTTACTGGAGAGAACACTAAAACGGGTCTACTTCTCAACAGTATCGATCATTGCCACGATCTTGAGCATCAGACCGCCCTTTGAGTGTCCCATGTCCTCTGCCGTCGGGAACTCAGAGGCCTTTGCGTATGCTTGCTTAAGTGGAGCATTCCTGAAGGGGTTTGTTGGATCGTGAATTCCAATTTATTGGCATTATGAAGGAATCGTTGCGATTGAATGTAATACTCTGTTTTGCGCAACCGTATGAGAAACCAGCATTAGACTAACTGCCATAGTCAGCAATCGCATGATTATTTTGCGTTGATATAATAACTTTAGTTTGCTTTGATATGTCGGCGTAATTAAATCGAAATGGATAACAAAGGAATTTTTAAGTCTGATTTTTGGGCTCCGGTATTTAAATTTCTTTATTGTAACAAAAGATTTTTTCCGTTTTTGTTATGTAACAAAAAAATCCGTACCCAAGCTTCCGCATTTTTGCGTCAGTTTACCGGTAGTGAAACTGAATATCTGAACGAATGGGAAGCGAACACAACAATAATGTTGAAATTAATTTTTTGTATAAAGTATTTTGGGGATCAAAACTAAATAATTCTCAAAACGGACTATCCAGAATGCTGAAATTTCTTACATAAACCAATCAATACACCGTAGCGACAATAATCTGAAAAAGTCGACCTTCTTTAATTCATTCCAACCTGGACACCAAACTCACTTGACACGCCACGTTAAAGTCGGCAAAGAGCGATGTAACCGCAGCCGGGCGTTCCGTTGGCGCCGAATTGACGAGGTACAATGTCGTGAAACAGATTGCACTCACTTTCCCTGATGGCCATTCTCGAAAGTATAATGCCGGAATAACCCCTGCACAAATAGCCTCCCACATTTCAATTTCTCTTGGAAAAAAAGCCATTAGTGCGACGATTAATTCACAACATTGGGACATTGACTGGCCAATCACTGAAGACTCATCAATCACGCTTCATACTATGAAAGACGAGGTTCAAGCTAATGAGTTAGTGCGTCACGATCTGGCTCATATCATGGCGCGCGCAGTTCAAGAGATATGGCCAGAGACAAAAGTCACCATCGGTCCTGTGATTGAGAATGGTTGGTACTATGATTTTGATAGAGCTGAGCCATTTTCACCAAGTGATCTCAGTATCATAGAAATGAAGATGAAGGAGATCATTAACCTAAAAGATCCGATCACAACCGAAATTTGGGACAGGAAACTAGCGATTGACTTCTATAAGGCGAATAATGAGCCTTATAAAGTCGAGCTCGTGCAAGCAATCCCTAAAGGCGACCCAATTCGAATGTATTGGCATGGTCCTTGGCAAGATTTATGCCGGGGTCCACATCTTCAAAACACAGGCCAAGTTCCAGCTGACGCATTCAAGCTAATATCTATCGCTGGTGCTTATTGGCGCGGTGACTCAGCTCGGGCAATGCTGCAACGCATTTATGGTGTGGCATTTACGTCCAAACAAAAACTCAAGGCTTATTTGCATATGCAAGAAGAGGCCGCTAAACGCGATCATCGCAAACTTGGGCGAGAAATGAATCTGTTCCATATTCAACCTGAAGCACCAGGTCAAATTTTTTGGCATCCAAATGGTTGGAACATTTATACAACTTTACAAGATTATATTCGCCGTAAACAACGCTCTGGCGGTTACGTAGAGGTTAGTACTCCGCAAGTCGTCGATCGTAAACTTTGGGAACAATCTGGCCATTGGGATAAATATCATGAACATATGTTTATTGTCGAAGTTGATGAAGAGCATGCACAAGAAAAGGCGATAAATGCCCTAAAACCGATGAATTGTCCTGGTCATGTTGAAATATTCAAACAAGGACTAAAGTCGTACAGAGATTTACCTTTAAGAATTGCAGAGTTTGGTGCTTGCAATCGCTACGAGCCATCTGGAGCACTTCACGGTACGATGCGTGTGCGAGGGTTTACTCAGGATGATGGTCATATTTTTGTCAGTGAAGATCAAATTGAGATAGAATGTGAACGTTTTATAGAGTTTTTGGCTGATATTTATACCGATCTTGGCTTTCCAAGCTATAATATAAAGTTCTCCGATAGACCAGATATACGTGCAGGCAGTGATGAAACATGGGATAAGGCCGAAAAGGCACTTCTAGATGCGACCCACAAAGTCACCGATGCTGTTGAACTCAATCCCGGAGAAGGTGCCTTTTATGGCCCAAAACTTGAGTTTATTTTAACTGATGCGATAGGTCGTGATTGGCAATGTGGAACTTTTCAAGTTGATTTTGTTCTCCCAGAACGACTTGATGCGTCTTTCATCGGCTCCGACGGTGCCAAGCATAGGCCGGTCATGCTACATCGTGCCGTGCTTGGTTCATTCGAACGCTTCATTGGTATTTTGATTGAAGAACACGCCGGAAAACTGCCTTTTTGGCTGTCACCGCGCCAAGTGGTTGTGGCCTCAATAGTCTCTGACGCAATAGAATATACACTTGAGACTGTGGAAAAATTGCGACAGGTTGGCGTCCGAGCTGAAGCAGATATCCGCAACGAAAAAATTAATTTTAAGGTAAGAGAACACTCTGTTAGTAAAGTACCGACAATCCTGGCGGTTGGTGCAAACGAGATCGAAAACAATACAGTGACTGTTCGTAATTTAGGAGAAAAATATACGACTGTGAAAGATCGAGACAATGTAACAAAAGAATTAATGCGCATTGCCACTCCGCCAGATCTTTGCAATATTTCGTAAAAATCCACACCAAATCGAAATAAAATTCCAGTCTAAACTAATCGTGTAGAAAAAAGTTATTTTTTTTCAATTACTTATTTTTTGAATAATAAACCAAGACCTAACTTATACGTGAGTCACAGGTTCGTGACTAAAATTTCTTTTTTCTCAAGTGTATGATGAGTTTCATCATAAATATTGTGAATTTACACTAAATAAAATGGAAAATAATTATGTCCAATACGATTAAAACTCTTACCGTTGCTGGAGCAATTGCCGCTGCTCTTGTCGGACACACCACGACAGCACAAGCGCAAACACAGGAGAAATGTTTTGGCGTTTCTTTAGCCGGAAAAAACGATTGTGCTGCAGGGCCTGGGACAACTTGCGCCGGAAGTTCTACAGTTGATTATCAAGGTAATGCTTGGACGTTAGTTAAAACTGGAACTTGTACCGAAATTGAACTTCCCGCCATGGCTGACGGCTCCCCACGGATGGGGTCATTGGAAGAACTAGATAGAGATTTACCAGGCTGACACAAAACGCTTCCTTAATTTTCGTGACTTGAGGGTCATGTTTTATTTTGTTAAACAAGGCCCTTAAGTTCTTCCTGAATTAAAGGCATGATAATTTATGTTAGATACAAGTTATCAATATAATCTGCTCCCAACAACGCCTGGTGTCGGCTACAAACCGCAGCATTTTGCTGACATTATGACAGATCCGGGATGCGTAACTTGGATAGAAATTCATGCTGAAAACTATATGGGTGCTGGCGGTCGCCCGATCGCTCAGCTCCAAGCATTATCAGATTGTTTTGGAATTTCAGTTCATGGCGTTGGCCTGTCTATTGGCGGTGAATCCCCATTAAACTCAGAGCACTTATCTCGTTTAAAAAATTTGCTTGGCTGGTTAAACCCGGCAAGTTTTTCTGAGCATTTAGCTTGGTCAACGCACGACAGTACGTTTCTTAATGACCTTTTGCCATTGCCTTATACAAATGCCACTCTCAGGCGAGTGGTTGAACACATTGACCAAGTTCAACATTTGCTAGGTCGGCGAATGCTGCTTGAAAATCCCTCTAACTATCTTGCGTTCACAGAAAGTACTTGGTCAGAAATTGAATTTCTTGATGAAGTCTGTAAACGTTCTGGATGTGGATTGCTTTTTGATGTCAATAATGTTTTTGTATCAGCTATAAATATGAACTATAGTCCACAGGATTATATTCACCATTTTCCGCATTCGCAAGTTGGGGAAATTCATATTGGTGGGCATAATCAAGATAAAGACGAGTATGGGCAATTATTGTTAATTGATAGTCATCAATGTGAAGTTGTTGACCCGGTTTGGGAATTACTCAATGATACGCTAAAAAAAACTGGTCCGAAACCTGTCCTTGTTGAATGGGATACCAACGTTCCAGAGTGGTCGGTTCTTAAATCTGAAGCCAGAAAAATCGAACAGGTGATGGTCACAGCGCTCGCATGACCGTATCGCAATCCTCTTTTTTTTCTGGACTATTTAACTCAGAAATTCAAATTTCAAACGAATTAATTGATGGTCAAAAACGCCCTGCGGGGCACCGGTATAATATTTATCGCAACAACATTATCGTTTCTTTAATTGACGCTCTTAAAGATAGCTTCCCTATAATTTCGAAATTGCTTGGTGCGGAGAACATGATTGGGTTAGCGAAGCTGTATATTCTTGCACATCCACCAAGTTCACCCCTTCTCATGCACTTTGGAAATAACTTTCCTAAATTCTTAAGTGAGCATAAGGAACTTTCTCACCTCGGATATCTTCCAGATATTGCACGGTTAGAAATAAAAATACATCAATCTTATCACGCAGCAGATGCGGAGCCAGTTGACATAGGTCAATTTGAACAAATGACACCCGATAGAATAGCTGCATCATCCATTAAACTAGCACCGGCCCTTGCTTTAGTTCGTTCATCGTGGCCAATTTTTTCGATTTGGCGATTCAATTCAGAAAAAAATGCACCAAAACCAAAACCAGTTGCAGAAGATGTGCTAATAATGCGTCCCGAATTTGATCCAAAACCATATTTGCTACCTTTAGGCGGTGCCGACTTCATTTCAGCACTTCAAACTGGTAAATCTGTCAATGAAGCATACAACGTTGCTGCAAAAACTATTGATCACTTTGACCTCACGCCCGTTTTTAATTTATTACTCCAAGGGAACGTCATTATTTCTTTAAATTGAAAGGTTAATTTCATGCGTAAACTTGTGCATGTTCACAATTGTTTGTTTGGTCAATTTGTGCGTAGTAGCGATTTCCTTGTACCTACTTTAGCACGACTAGCCTTTGCATTTGTCTTGCTCGTTTATTTCTGGAACTCAGCCACTACAAAAATTGACGGATTTAACTTTAGTCCAACAGCGGGCGCATTTGGTCAAATTTTTCCAAAAGATGCCGAGGCCGCAAGTTATGACATTACAAAACTTACATTCATACAAGAAACCATCATTATTGTTGGCACATTAGCCGAATTTATCCTTCCTGCCTTGATTCTAATTGGCCTGTTTACTCGCCTAGCTGCTGTTGGAACCATTGGGTTCATCTTAGTACAAACCTTCGTTGACGTGTCGGGTCATGGTGTTACATTGGGAACATATTTTGATCATAGCATAGGTTTAATTGATGAACGTACAATGTGGCTATTTCTAATGTTAGTCTTGCTATTCAAAGGTGCGGGTCCTGTTTCTCTTGATCGAACCATAAAATTGGTTTAAAAAAGTACTCCTTTGTATCTTGCTATCTGGCAAAATTGGTCGTACCTGCCTAAAAAAGCTGGTTATATTTTACAAAAATTTCAATTACTTCAAAATCAGATGCGTTAATCGCACTTCGTGATTTGACGCCAAGCTCCAGATCAAGCGCAGCCGGCACAGTGATGGGCATAACTTCAAACACTGTCGAATGCTATGTTTTAGTCACTGTCGCCTCACAGCGGTTGCAGTTATTTGAGAAACACAAGTGTGTCATGTTCTGCTGTGGATTACTCCATTACATAACCAAGTCCGCGATAGCCTGCTCGTCGCTTGGTAGCCATTCGGCCAAGAACTGGGACGGAACTGTCGACATAATCAATGACCAACACATCGCTCTTTCCATCGTGCCGCCGATGCAACCGACCAACATACTGTGCCAGCGTGCCTTTCCAAGCGATTGGCATGGTCAGGAACAGGGTATCAAGGCGTGCGTCATCAAACCCCTCACCGATATATCGGCCTGTCGCGAGGATTAGCCGTTCTTCACCATCCGCAACATTCAATGTAGCCGCGACAACCTTTCGTTCTATCGCCGACAGACCACCACAGAGAACGACAATGTTCTTGGCAAATCTAGAGAACCGCTGTCGGAGGTATTCGAGGTGGTCTTTCCGCTCCGTCAATACAATTGGTGATCGTCTGGCTTCTAGTGATTTTAGCACATCGTCGAAAATCAAGTCATTTCGAGCCCTGTCTTCAGCCAGGGCGGCATAGATTGCAGGCATTGACGGCCGTTCGAGCTTGGCAAGCGCCTTAGGTAACCGAAATTTCGTGTGACGTTCCCGCGCCCGATGACGCAAGCCACTCTCAGCGGCTTGAGATTTAGCATTCACCTGATGACGCACGGGACCACATTGCATGAAGATGATCGGGTGCCACCCGTCCTTTCGGGCGACGGTCGCTGACAATCCCGTGACATACCGGGCCTTCGACCTGCGAGCGACACGCTCAAAACTCGTTGCAGAAAGGTGGTGACATTCATCAACCACAAGATGACCATAGTTGGCAACGATATTGTCAACCTCACCTTTACGATTAAGACTTTGGATCAACGCCACATCAACTATGCCAGAGGGTCTTCGTTGACCACCTCCGATTTTACCGATCTTTTTCGGGTCGATTTGAAGGAATGATTCCAGGCAATTGATCCATTGATTTAGCAGCTCCCGGCGGTGAACCAAAATCAGCGTGTTACGGGCGCGATGCGCGATCAATGCTGATGCGACAACCGTCTTCCCGAACGCCGTAGTGGCGGCAAGCACACCGGTATCATACTTGATTAGCGCATCGAAAGCCCGCGATTGCTGCTGAAGTAGATTACCACTGAACCGCACAGACACTGGCAAGGGCGCACCATCCTCTCTCAAATCATCCATATAGACAGTCGCCCCATGATCGGTTAAGAACTCAATCATCTCATCGAAACAACCGCGCGGTAGGGCAATATGCTTAGAGTGCAGTTCGGCGCAAGAGACGACGCGCGGCTTGTCAAACGTCGGCAATCGCATCGCCTGTGCGCGATAGAATTCGGGGTTCTGGAACGCCGCTAACCGCACCAATTGCGTCACCATAGCAGATGGCAACTCGGAGCGATCGACATAAACCTGGTCAGCAACCGTGACCTTAATTGTGTGTGAAAAGGAAACACCCAGATGTCGTGGTCGGCTGCAACGTGACGGCGGTTGTTTCCAAGGCTTTTCTGCCTGCTCATCTCTTATCGGAACGCGTACATTTAGCACCCGCCCTGAATGCTCGGCTGTTTCCACAATACTGGTCACCGCAGCCGTCGACATTCTAGATTGGGAAGACAAGTAAGCCCACTGATCGTTATATGGTTGCATTTCCTTATCGATAAAAACGCTGTTACCAACCTCCCGCGCTGCTTTTTGAAGCGGTAGCGCGATCAAATTGCCGAAACCGCCACGTGGTATAGTATCCTGGTTTGGAAATAAGCGGTCATAGGAGGAAAAGCCGATTTCCGGTCGCTTTTCCATCGTTTCTGTGATTAGAACCGATCCAAGTTGCCGTGCGAGGCGGGCCGATATCGGTTCAGAAAAGAATATCCAGATATGCCCTCCATTACCTGATCTTGACCGTTCTAATGACGCTGGCACGCCCTTCGCATAGCAGGTTTGGAGCAACGCACGTGTATCCTCAGACCAGGATGCTTTATCAAAGTCGGCCGCCAAAAACCAACATGTATCATCGGACAGCAACGGATAAACCCCCGCAACAAAACCCCTGCCCCGACCATTGTCACCGCGCAAGTGTCTTTCAATGACATTTTCATCCGGTGGATTGAACTTCTGATACGAACAGTCACTGCATTTGATTTTTGGCTTTCCACAGATGCTTTGCACCCATTCATTGGCACAGGCGGGCGAATATCCTGAACGACCAGTTTTCCGATTTTCCCATCGTAGCGGAAATACATCGGGTCGACCCGCAAACAGACGACGGAACAATTTAACTTTTTCATGCGACGACGAGGCATTCGTAACAGGAGCGTTATCAAACGAAAAAGGTGCTTTTGTTGGCGTTCTATCTGTAGCAAGGCCAGCCTTCAGCACTGCCATTTCGCGCTGAAGTTGCTGCTTCTCAACATCTAGCTCCACCAGACGCGCTCGAACTAGTGTCAGTTTCGCCTTAATGTCGCTATCTGTCACCGCCTGCAATGTATACCCAAGCCTTTTCCTCTGATCCAACGTAAAGCACGAAATTACAGTTCATATAATGGCTGACCTGCTTTCTGTCCTGAAAATGTTGGGCGTTAAATTGTCAGACATTAAGGAGTGAGTCAATGGTTCAGTTAGATGTCACAGCAATTCCCGCTAACTTAGGTGAATAGTAACAAGTGTCATTCGAACTCTAAGTCTCTGAGAAAACTTGAAAAATGTTCTAAAAATAACATTAAAGTCTCAATTTTGATACAGAAATTTTACGAAAAATAATTTTTTTAAATTGCGTAACTATATGAAAATAAGAGAAAAAATATTCTAGTTGGAATTTTTATAGATGTGAAATGCCATTGCATTGAGAAGACATCCCGATCCCCTTAGGCGGTAATTTTGTCGGAAGTGTGCGCACAATCAATTTTTGGAGCTTATATAAATCTACACCAATACAAGTGTTATTCTTTAATCGCTGATTTACCATATACTTTCTATATTTGGCAGTCTGTAAACTTAAGTATACAAGTCTAAGAAAAGCTGTTGCGTAGAATTTATTTTTGCCCAAAGATGTCGTGAAATTCCTGCCACTCACGCGCACTCAAGCCGGAATCTTTCTGCACAATCTGTTCGCCCGCTAACATCCTTTTCAATAATGCTATCATTTGCGTTGAGAGAGATACTGCGCCTAATTGATAATCCTCAAACGCACGATAAGCAAATGGTACCCAATCCTTTACAATTTTGCACAACTCGTTTGCGTAGGCTCTAATTTCATATTGTGCATGCTCATCAGATCTCAGGCGAAGAAAATGAAAAAGATTATGAAGGTCCACTTTCCAGTACCATTGTGTATAGATACTAGAAGGTAAATTCATTCTAGCAAGTTCACGCGTTAATCCTTTCTGCTGATCTTGAGAGATCATTGCCTCATAATTTTTGTAACATCTATCACTGTCTGATTTTAAAATTTTCAGAACACGGGCAGACTCGTCTGCATCTAATAAATCTCCTCGCCCCTGATTATTAGCGTTGGATTGTGCATTAATATGCTCACTTCTAGGAAAATAAAACTCACGATCCAGAATTGAATATCTCGCAGAATATTCGTTGACGTTTGCAGTGCGATGCCGAATCCATTGACGCGCTACAAAAACTGGCAATTTTACATGTAATTTAATCTCGCACATTTCAAATGGTGTTGAATGGCGATGTCGCATTAAGTAACGAATCAGACCTTCATCATTTTGAACGCTTTTTGTCCCTTTACCATAAGATACTCTTGCTGCTTGTGTTATTGCTCCATCATCTCCCATATAGTCGATAACTCTGATGAATCCATGATCCAAGATAGTCTTCATCTCAAAGAGGTTTTTTTCCATTCCCTCTGCTACGACACGGCGCGTTTTTTGTTTTGAAGAACGTTGGCTCTCAATCTCAAGCATTTGCTTATCCGACAAAACCATTGATCGTACTCCATTCTTATCAAAATCAATAATATCAACATCTATACTTGGCTGAAATTCACAATATTGAGGTGAACAACACATTATTGAGTCATAACCATTCATATTATGGTCATGGATCACTCAATTGCACATGGACTAAATTTTCGATCGATTTTTTATCTTCAATGATGTCAATACGACCAAACGATTTCATTCAAAAAAAGAAAATATGTTTTCGATCTGTGGAATTGAGTTTCAAGGTATGTTGATCATTGTTTCCAGAACTTCGCCAGTTGGTCTTAAAATGTTCTTTTCATTAATTATATCATGCTTGATTTTGAGAGCAACTAAGCTTATCATGATTATTCAATTTTCGGCGTTATTATAGGGTTACATATAACATGAGTCTTCGGTATCTGCATACAATGGTACGCGTATTAAATCTCGAAAAATCTATCGCATTCTATCGTCTACTCGGCTTAAAAGAAACACGTCGAATAGAAAATGAACAAGGTAAGTTTACGCTGGTTTTCATGGCACCATCTGGGCAAGAAGAATGTCCCATTGAATTAACCTATAACTGGGATGGAGACGATGCCCTACCTTCAGATAGTAGACATTTTGGACATCTTGCCTACAGTGTAAGTAATATTTACAAGATTTGCGATATCTTAAGGAATAATGGAGTTATCATCAATCGCCCTCCCCGAGATGGTAGAATGGCATTTGTTCGATCTCCAGATAACGTCTCAGTGGAACTACTACAAGAGGGGCCGGCACTACTCCCCGCAGAACCTTGGGTAAGTATGGATAATGTCGGTCATTGGTAAAGTCACTTAGGGTGATTTATGATGATAATATCATCAATTAGATTGCGATATGACACAGGAGCTTTTTTCTGACCAATTAACCATTGAAAAATATCAAGATCATGTTCGTGAAGTAAACGATCATATAAACTCAATTGCTCATCTTGCATTAAATCCAAACGCGTCTGTGCAAACCTATCCAATAGCAGATCTAATTCCTTAATTCCACGTCGCATAGACCGCAACTTTAGGCGCTTAATCTTAATATTACGACTTTCTTTCAAGTTATTTTACCATCTAATAAAACCATCAAACGGGATCGGAGCGATGTGACAAATTCCTCGGCCACTCTTAAATCGGATCTCAAGGTATTTAATTCCTCGGCCACTGTCATTATTTCTTCTTGAACTAAACCGTCAATTTGAGGTAATTCCATACCATCGCCTTTGCCACTTAATAGCCACATGATTGACACGTTTAATACACCCGCCATCATTGACAACTTGTTTGCCCTTGGATCCGAACGGTCTTCTTCCCATGCTATTACTGTATCTCTATGTACACCTAATTTGCGTGCAAGTGTCGTTCGGCTCATATTTGCCGCATCACGAGCGTAGGCTATACGATCACCGAAAGTAGCCACTTCTGGACTATACCAACCCGCATTATCACTGGACATTACTTCTCTCCAATTTTGCTTAATAAATTTAGTAAAATACATATCAGATTATGATATTGCCACTAAAAACACAAATCAGGTTTTCATAATGACAATACTCTCTAATTCAGTGAACCGGATTCAACCCTCACAAACTATCTTTATTTCGAACAAAGCAAGCGAAATGAAAGCTGCGGGTCAAGATGTAATTTCGCTTGGTGCTGGTGAACCAGACTTTGATACACCAGAAAATATTAAAGGCGCAGCAATTGCAGCAATTCACCAAGGGAAAACTAAGTATACAGCTGTCGATGGTATTTTAGAACTCAAAGAAGCAATTCGGGCGAAGTTTTTGCGTGACAACAAGCTAGCCTACTCTTCAAGTCAAGTAACTGTTGCGTCAGGCGGCAAGCAGATTTTGTATAACGCCCTCATGTCTACAGTTAATCCTGGTGATGAAATCATTATACCAGCACCTTATTGGGTTAGTTACCCAGACATGACACGTATGGCGGGTGGGGTACCAAAAATTATCGCCACAACGCAACAGACGGGCTTTAAGTTAACGCCCAACCAACTTGACGCTGCGATTACAACAAAAACCAAGTGGGTCATTATTAATTCACCATCGAACCCGACAGGTACGGGATATTCTCGAGAGGAAATCAAAGCCTTAACAGACGTCTTGGTGCATCATCAACATGTTTGGATAATGACTGATGACATTTACGAGCATATTACTTATGATGATTTTGAATTCTGTACAGCAGCAGAAGTTGAGCCAGAGCTTTATGATCGAACGCTCACTTGCAACGGTGTTTCTAAGTCTTACTCAATGACAGGATGGCGCATTGGTTTTGCGGCTGGTCCAGAAATACTCATTAAGGCCATGCAGAAGGTACAATCACAATCTACCTCTAATCCATGTTCAGTGAGTCAATGGGCGTCGCTTGAGGCATTGAATGGGCCGCAAGAATTTATTACCTCAAACAATTTAGCTTTTAAGCGGCGCCGAAATCTTGTTCTTAAAAATTTAAACGCCATCAACGGAATGCGTTGCTTAGTTCCTGATGGTGCATTTTATGTCTTTCCGTCAATTTTTGAATTTATCGGCAAAAAAACGCCAAAAGGAACCTCAATTTCTGACGATTTAACTTTTGCAGCTGCTTTACTAGACGAGGCAGAGGTTGCCGTTGTTTTTGGATCAGCATTCGGTCTTTCGCCATATTTTCGAATTAGTTATGCATGTTCAGATGATATATTGTCTGAGGCATGCGCTAGATTAGGAGAGTTTTGCCATAATTTACGTTAAATAGGAACGGAATTCATTCACTGAGCGTCAGTAAATATTCGAGTCATGATAGTTCTTACTAAAGCGGTGATTAGCTGGCTGGGCGATCTCCAAAATCCGCGAAGATTTCTATAGGAGCGAGCACTGTACATCATTACCGCACATTCAAAATTATGATCGTCGGTTCCATCCATTATTAGTTACCACCGATAAAGGTTTACGGTGTTGCAATAGCCATGTAACTCCGCATTCTGGCATCTTTATCTGTGCATAAAGGCTCGCGAGGGACTAGGGGTGAAAATCTCGAAGAGCGTAGGGCTACATCGTTCGATCGTGTGAATGGCAAAGCCTTGCTGTTGCCAGAAATGGGTCCGGCGCGATTGATGTCCGATGCTATCACACGGTATGATGGTGAATTCCTAATTACAAAATTTTCCTATGAAATCCACCCAAAACTCTGTAGTAATTAGCGCCGTGAAACCATCAACGTAGCGCAAAAAAGTTAATCTTCTGAAACCATTTAACCAAGACAATCCAACGCTTTTTACGCGTTGTATCATACCGTGTTTTGACGGCACAAGATACTACCCTGCATCTACGTACAGATATCAACACCCCGCAGAAGGAACATCAGTTTTGAAGCGATCATGATCGTAAAATTTTTGGTGTGCAAACTTGACATTGAGTAATAGCAATTGGCTATCTTCCGATGGTGGAACGCCTCCTGTCACAGATTTGAGCCAGTGATCTCCACAGGCTCAACAGCATGGACACCGCAGAACTCTGGTCTCGGTGCCATGCTAAAACTTGTCTAGATCGCCAAAGAAAAATTTTCTAGTAGGAGTTACTGCGGATGAAGTTAAGATACAGCACCTGTAAAAATTAATTGGAAAGTTATGTTTACGAGAATTTTGTCAAGCCTTTATGGCAGAATCTAATCATTAGAAGAACTCCCGCACAGGCAAGACCGCATACTAACCCTAGCCAAATACCAATGCCACCAAATTCCATAAAAAACCCAAGGAAATAACTCGCGGGTATCCCAACTATCAGATAGCTTAGTGCCGCAATAATCATTGGAACACGTGTATCTTGAACACCCCGTAAAAGTCCTAGGGCAATAACTTGCGCACCATCAACCAGTTGAAATAAAGCCGCTATTGTAAGCAAACCAATTCCTAATGAAATTATCTCTGCGCGCGTTGGTTCATCACGTTCCAAAAACATCGAAATTAACATCTCTGGAATTAAAAGAAAAAGAAAAATAGTAAGAATTGCCATTACAAGGGACAAAACAATTACAGTAAATGCTCCCCGAATTGCGAAAACTCTATCCTTTTGCGCAAAAGCCTGCGACATTCGAATTGTCGCAACATTAGATAACCCCATATGTACCATAAAAGTTGCGCTTGCTAGTTGTACTGCGATCCCGTGGGCAGCTAATGGGATTGTCCCCAACCACCCCATCATCATTGCTGAGGCAGCAAAGAGACTAACTTCACTCAAGTGTGTTAGTCCAATAGGAAGACCGAGACTAAAGACACGAGAAAACATTTCCCAATCTGGCCGCCAAATTCGATTAAATAATGCGTGCTGCGGTAAAATAACTATAACGTAAATTCCCATACCAAACATAGCGACAATTTGCGTGATGACTGAGGAAATGGCGGCCCCCTGAAGTCCTAACTCGGCAGCACCCCAATTTCCAAAAATAAGAACATAATTTGCAATAGCATTCACAACCGCAGATAGGACAGTCATCCAAAAAACGACATTTGTCTTTTCAAGTGCTGCGAGATAGCTCTTTAAGACCATCATATTGAGTGCAGGAAATAAGCCCCATCCTGCAACACGTAGATAGTCTTGTGAAAATTGTGAAATCTCTGAGCTTTGTCCGAGTAGAATTAATATAGGCTGTGACCACCACATCAAAGGCATCACTAAAGTTGAAAATGCCGTTGATAACCAAAGTCCCATACGGGTTACCCGCCTGACCTTAACGTCGTCGTCCTCTGTAAAGGATGCTGCTACCATTGGCATCACAGCCCAAGCAAAACCTGCCCCTAGCAAAAACAAAACAAAGAAGTAGGTGCCTGCCAATGTAATAGCGGCAAGTGCCTCAATAGAATACCAGCCGAGCATTACTGCGTCAGTCAAACCAATCGCAAATTGTGCCAGAAACCCACCAATTAGCGGCAAGCCAAGCGTAAAGCTTGCACGTGCGTGATCAAAATAAGACATCTGATAGTGGGGCATTAGGTTGGACTAAGGCCAAATAATAAATTGAGCAACAGCCGAAAAGTAAATTTTTCAGATTATAAGTTTCCGCTAACAGTTTTTCAATGTGATTGATTAATTCAAAATGTTCAGCAAGCAAAGAAAATTGATTAAGGGCCGGTTGATATCCATCGTGCGGCGATGACCCCTGTAGCCAGATGAATGCCCGCCGCGAAGCCTGACGCAGTCTTATCGTATCGCGTTGCGCTCGCACCGAATTCCTTAATTTTGGAGAAAATTTTTTCAATCCGGTGTCGGCCACGGTAAGCGTCTCGGTCAAAGTTGCGCAAAACGTTTCGGTTCTTCTTCGGAGGAATTATTGCCTCCGTGTCCCCGTCGAGACAATGAGTCGGAAGGCTGTCCACACCGGGTTTGTGCAGCAGGGACCCGTCCATTGGGTTCATCGCCCTCGCAATGGCCACCGCCCGCTTGTTCTGCGGATCTGCTGTGATGGTGACTTGATAATGCGGCGCGACCACGGCATTCTCCTGTCTGTCCGATCTTGCCCTAGATAGTGTCTGTAAAAAAACCCTAAATTCGCTAGTAAAACGCTGAAAAAGTTGACTCTTTTGTTGTTTTTCTCTGGCGAAGATTGCGGGTATTTGGTACAATATCAGCAATTACACACAAGATTTGCCCCAAATCGGCAAATCTTCGCCAGAATCTCTCGAAAGAAAGGTCACATTATGCGCACATCCTTCGCAATACAACCCCTTCTTGGCAATACTGCCATCGAACAACTCAGCTTTGACCCTAACTCCCGCGATGATACCGAAGTTCTCTGTTATGCCTTACAAGCCTTATGGTGCAATCGTGACGCCCGTGACACGGTTCTCGGTTTGATTGAAGCGTATCACAGCCAGCAGGTTGATCGCGAGAATGGTCGCCCTGGCATGACGTTCTGGCAAATTCTGGTGGTGGCCGTCATGAAACAGGGGTTAGATGTTGACGATGACAGGTTGGCGAACCTGATGTCGCACCATATGGAGTTACGCAATTTGGCCGG
>JAPORV010000372.1 GCA_026710055.1 Aestuariivita sp. | reverse complement strand
GCTTATCCCATGAGTTTACAAATGGGATTAAAAATTCCGATATGAAACATTCCATTTAGATTCATCGAAAGTTACCTATGGCAACACAATACGCAGTTTATCGAATGGCTAGTGGAAAATCATTAGGAGTCGGATTGGGACATCATATCGATCGGGTCAAAGGGAAAGAATGGTCTTTTAGGCATGCTGACCCCCAAAGGATTCATCTGAATTGGCATAAGAATATTCCCGAATATAGTGCACTACCAATGCATCAAGCAATCAAAAAGAGAATCCGAATGGGACACACGGTTTCTCGAAAAATTCGTTCCAATCAAGTGTTATTTCATGAACACATCTTAACAGGTAGCCCCAAAAGAATGCATGAAATTTTTGCAGACAAGAAGTTACGAGAACAGTGGATATCAAGCAATTGGGATTTTATGTGTCGTGAATTCGGAAAAGAAAATATTGTTCGTTTTGTATTGCATCGGGATGAAACAACACCACATCTTCATGTGGTAACGGTTCCTATCATCGACGGAGCATTAAATGCCAGTCATTATTTTAGTTCGAGGTTTGCTTTGAAAAGACTACAAACTGAATATGCCAACTCCGTTTCTATGTTTGGCCTGTCCAGAGGAATAGAAGATACAAGAGCTAGAAATGTTCCTTTGAAAGTCTATTATAAAAAAATGGTGCATTTAGGTGTTCTACTCGACCGACTGAGTCAACGAGCCGATGACATGGAGAAAAAATTAATTCATCAAATGAAAAAAGAAGTCCAAGAAATACATTACCAAATGAAAAACCATTAATCATCGACATGATAAGGATTTGAATTTCTCAAAAGTGACAGTACACAGTAAGATACATAACTTCAATTCTGTATGTGGTAACATGGTTTGTTACAAACCTATGGCAATGTAATCTTTTGGTAAGTATTTGGATACACGTCACTTTAATTTTTTGTGCTTTTAGAATGAGTTCTTGTAAATCACCTTGAACCCATTCAAGTTGATTTGGGAATTTATTGTGGATGTGTTTTTCTGTTTCTCGGAATAAGGGGTTTTCTAATTTGAATCAATTTTGAATAATCTGTCTGGGTCAGAGATTTGATAAGAACGCCATCGAAACTTCCAATTCTTCGCTATGTCGATTTTATATTTACATTGGTGATGTCGAGTTAAAAATCAAATAGATAAACTTGTTCTCTTTCATAATCAATGTCCTAATCGGTTCGTTTGGGGATTGCCTCCCGAGGTCAATATCTTCTTTAAAAATTCAACTAGCTGGTGCAACAGCAACAACCCCAATCAAACAATTAGTATAGCAGTAAATGTTGGACTTAAAAATGAAACAAAGTTTAAATTTTATATTAAAAAAAATTTTAATTTCCCAAACTTGAACATTAAATACAATATGCTTGACTTGAGGTTAGGATTTTATGCTTGGCTTTTGACTTTGTCGATTGTCAATGCGCAAATGATGATTCAAGGAAAGATATCGGATAATCAAGGTCCTTTACCAGGTGTTAATGTTTTGGTTGAAGGGACTGATTCAGGGGTTATTTCTGATTTTGATGGTCATTTTCAAATTAATGTTCCAACACGAAATCAAGTTTTGATCTTCAGTTTTATCGGCTACCAAACCCAGAGAGTAGAGGTCACCTCTGATGACTTATTGCAGGTGATCATGCAATTGGATCGGGATTACTTGGATGAAGTCGTGGTGGTTGGATATGGAACTCAAATCAAGAGCAATCTTGTGGGTTCGGTTGTCAGTGTTGATGTTGAAGAAGCTAACCAAATCCCAACAACCAATATTTCCGAACTTCTACGAGGTCGTGCCGCTGGCGTTCAAGTTAATTTGGGAGACCCAAGACCGGGTGGATTTTCAAATATTGTCATTAGGGGTAATGTCTCTGTTGCTGGAGGCAATAACCCATTGATTATTGTTGATGGTCTTCCCTATGATAATTTGAATGATATCCCTGCAGATGATATCGCTTCTATTGAAATTTTAAAAGATGCATCTTCGACAGCGATCTATGGAGCTCGAGCATCCAATGGGGTGATTTTGGTCACCACCAAAATAGCTGGGGAAATGACAAAACCTCGATTTAGTTATTCGAATTATATCACCACTCAGAGACTAACACGTAACTTTGATTTGTATACTGGGGAACAATTTGCTGATTTGCGAAGACAGGCCAATCGAAATAGACGAACTGGAAATTATTTATCAGATGGAATTATTTTTTCACCTTTTGAAAGAGAAGCCATTGAAAAGAATCTCTATGTCAATTGGGAAGATCTTGTACTCGATGATGCCTTGTTGACCAATCATACGTTGAGTGTGACGACGGGTGGTCCTCGGACTAAATGGTATTCGAGTATCAACTATTTCAATCAATCAGGAATCATTCCCAACTCAAAATACAATCGATTGAGTTTTAAATTGAATCTCAATCAAAAACTGACTGAAAAAATAAATGTTGATGTCATTGTCAATTATCAAGATGCTATTCAAGAAAAAGAAACGGGAGGATTAAATTTCACAACCATTACCCCTTTGGCCAAACCTTTTGATGATCAAGGGAATTTGTTGAAATACTATTTGGGACCAACCGATGTGAGTTTTGTCAATCCCCTTTGGGATC
>JAPORV010000484.1 GCA_026710055.1 Aestuariivita sp. | reverse complement strand
CACCCCGTGCTCACACTCGCCTTTCCATCCTTCAGTGTCATTTTTTTCATCGGGCTTTTCAATCCGAGAGTTGTCATGCCTGCTGGGTCTGTGGATATTTCTTTGACGCAAAAATCATCCGCACGGCATCATGAAAAAAAGTTAACGGGAATTGCTGATCTGCGCGTAAAATTAAGGAAAAATAATAAGTCTTGAAAACCTTAAGCAACCGTCGAAACTACTTGTTTTTAATACTACCTTTCCAAGTAAGTGAGTGACAAGGAATAATTGATTTGAAAATTTGATATACTTTTTAACGTATTTTCTGCTGGAATTAATTGCGTTAAAGGCTTATATTACGATACAAAGATAGATTGAAAGCTTCAAAAAAAATTTGATTTATTTAGTCGGCGTTAGCTGTTAAAAGTGGAAGTTAAGAATGTCATTGAATCATATTCGCCCGTGGCGAAATATCTATCGACGAAAATCACGACAGATTATGGTTGGAAATGTGCCAGTCGGTGGTGATGCTCCGATTTCAGTTCAAACAATGACTAATACGCTAACAACTGATGTAACTGAAACGATTAAACAAATAATTTCTGTTGCAGAAGCAGGGGCAGATATTGTGAGAGTCTCTATACCTGATAAAGACTCATCCAAAGTTTTAAAGCAGATTGTTACAGAGAGTCCGGTACCAATCGTTGCAGATATTCATTTTCATTATCAACGCGGAATAGAAAGCGCTGAAGCGGGAGCTGCTTGCCTTAGAATTAATCCAGGCAACATTGGGGATGCGAAACGAGTTCGCGAAGTTATTAAAGCTGCGCGAGACAATGGATGTGTTATTCGTATTGGAGTAAACGCTGGCAGTTTAGAAAAAAATCTACTTGAAAAATATGCAGAGCCGTGTCCCGAAGCAATGGTCGAAAGCGGATTGGATCACATAAAGCTATTGCAAGATAATGACTTTTTTGACTTCAAAATCAGCTGTAAAGCGTCTGATGTTTTTCTAGCAGCTGCAGCTTATCAATCACTTGCCGAGACAACCGACGCGCCTATTCATCTTGGGATAACCGAAGCTGGCGGACGAGTTTCAGGAACGATTAAGTCATCAATTGGCCTTGGGAATTTGCTTTGGATGGGAATTGGTGATACCATTAGAGTAAGCTTGAGTGCTGATCCAGTTGAAGAAATAAAGGTGGGATATGAAATACTTAAGGCACTTGGGCTGCGTCACAGAGGTGTTAACATTATTTCTTGTCCATCCTGTGCAAGACAGGGCTTCAATGTTATCAAGACAGTTGAAATTCTTGAGCGCCGCCTTGAGCATATCAAAGCTCCGATGAGTTTATCAATAATTGGATGTGTTGTGAATGGCCCTGGAGAAGCGCTAATGACTGATGTGGGATGGACTGGTGGTGGCGCTGGACATGGAATGGTTTATTTGGGTGGTAAACAGGTCGAAAAAATATCTAATGAAGTTATGATCGATCATATTGTGGAGCAGGTCGAAAAAAAAGCTGAGGAACTGACTGAAAAATAATTCGCTTTCGTATGCAAGCGATGCATAGCATAATTTTAAGTAATCTATTTAATCAGATGAGTGAATTACCTTGCGTTCTAGGGTCCGTTGACATCTATCGTGCGGCGATGATCCCTGCAATCAGGTAAATGCCCGCCTCGAAGCTGGATGCGGTCTTGTCGTATCGGGTTGCAATAGCCCGGAACTCCTTGATTTTACCGAAGACATTCTCAATTCGGTGCCGTTCCCGATAGGTGTCTCGGTCAAAGGTGCGCGGAAGCGTTCGGTTTTTCTTCGGCGGAATCACCGCCTCCGCTCCGCAGTCGGCGGGCATATGGAGCAAGGCGTCCGAGTCAAAGGCCTTGTCGCCGATCAATGTCGTGAAAGTAATGTCTTGAAGAAAGTCGGGCATCGCCACCAGATCGTGACTCTGGCCGGGGAGGATGATCAAGCGGATCAACTTCCCAATCGCGTCCGTCAGCGCGACGATCTTGCTCGTCAGACCGCCTTTTGAACGTCCGATGCCTTCGTATGAGCTCCTTTTTCGGATCCCGAAGCCTTGGCATGCGCCTGCATGATCGTGCCGTCGACCGATACGACCGACAGATCGAAATCGTCGGATAACACGCTGAAAATACGACCCCAAAATCCCTTCTGCACCCACCGGCGAAAGTGCCGGAAGACACTGTTCCAGTTACCAAAATACGCGGGAATATCCCGCCATGGCGATCCCGTGCAGAAGCGCCACAACACGGCTTCAAGAAACAACCGATTATCCGCCGTCCGTCCAGGGTCCGTTGCCTTTCCCGACAGAAGCGGTTCAATCCGCTCCCACATGTCATCCGTCAAAACGGTTCGATCTTTTTTCATGATTCTGCTCTCTTAATCCTGTACGTCGCCTCTTTCCGGGCAACTCTGAAAGTAAATTTCACAGAAATCCAGAAACGTTCAAGAGTAGATGTCAACAGGCCCCAGTGTAATAACATCATTGAATTGATGTTAGAAGCTGGTAAATTGTTGTCTTATTTGTAGTGAATGGTAGTGAGTCGTCTCATTGATAACAATACCCCATCCCGATTGGTTTGAGCAGAGCCGTTTCTGAGGTCGCAACATCGACAACGGATGAGGTGATAACATATGAGGCAT
>JAPORV010000424.1 GCA_026710055.1 Aestuariivita sp. | reverse complement strand
GCGGGAAACATGCTGGATGCGCGGTGTTTTGGACAACGTCCGCAGGCGGGGAAACAGACTTTAAAGGCGGCGTTGAGTTCGGCATGACTCCACTGGCTCACTGTTCACCCGAACCTGAAGGTCATGGCGGTCGCTGATGGGGCGCTTGACAACTGGACTTTTCTGGAGTTATGTTTAGAACATTTTTTTTCAAGTTTTCTCAAAGACTTAGAGCTCAAATGACACCCGTTACTATTCACCCGAGTTAGCGGGAATTGCTGCAAAAGTAGGGGATTTTGCTGTAACTGCTGAATTAACTGCTACTTTTGAAACAGCGGCTAATGACGCAAAATTAATACGTCTGCTACCTAATTTGATTGATGAGCAAACCGCATCAGAATTATAGCATTGCCGCCAGCAACACTATATGGTACTTGTAATCTAATGAGTTTTTGAACATTACAGCCTTTCACTTCACATAACTTAAAGTGGAAATAATACATCAATACAATGATGTTTATATGCATAAATAACTTTATGGTAAAATCAAAAAAAGGCCGTTCATGCCAGAAGTCACAGACCTGAATAATCTGACTCAATACCTGGATGGGAAGCCAGCTGAGTTTGGATGCGCTCTGGCTGCACGGATCGCACTGCGAACGGCGCCACTTCTGCGAACTGTTTTGCATCCCCGTGACTCATCACGACCAAGCAATATTGTGTTGCCCGCTTTCTGTGTCCTGTCTGCCCTAAATGTCGCGGGGACATGGCCAGAACGATTTCAAGACTTACGACAAAAAACACAGTCCATTGCCCGACTTACACACAATACCATACACCGGATTCATAACGAGAATCAATTGAAGCTAATTAAAGAACTAGAGGTTGTCCCAGAAATGGACAGCTATATTCATGAATTGAAGAAAGAAAAGACTAAAACTGGCATTGCCGTAAGTGCCCTTGATGTAATCATGGGCGCAGTTGAGACCGCCAGCAAAATGATTGATCATTATAATAAGCTGGCAAGTGACAAAACACTAATAGACTCAGTTGTTGAAGTGGGAAGGAAAGCCCATTGGGTAATTGATACAGCTAACAGCTAAAAAAGATTCATCTCAGCGAAGACATTGATGAGGAAGACATCGAGTCGCAACTTCACATTGTCGAATTCTGGAAAGCAGTCGATAAAGATATTCTTTTCGGTGCAGACATTGATAAACCTAGCAGTCTGCAAACAGCTTTAGAGAACATGTCCGCATCGCCGCTTTGGTTTGAGAGCATTCCGACATGGGCAGGCAAGAGTTGGGCGACCCTAAAAGATGAACTGTCTTTTGACGCCGCATGGGAGGTCTGGATAAACTGGTATCAGGATCGCCTTAAAGGAAAACTATCTGACCCTGACCAAGAAGTGATAAGATTATCGATTGCTGACAATTACCAGAACAATGACCCTGGAGAAACCAATTCCTTAAAAGCTACATCAACGGAATCCTTGCAGCATATTCAGGACGAAGAGGATGTTGAAGGTCTGGATTTAACGAGCAAGAGTTGGGGTGACTACCCGCTTGACGATCTCCTCATCCGCCAAGAAAATCGTACCATTCATGATGTCATAAGGCGCATCGAAAAAGAATTCTATGTCATGGATCCGGATTTTCAACGAGATTTTATCTGGACTGAAGACAAACAAAGTAAACTGATCGAGTCGGTGATAATGCGTATTCCACTCCCGGTATTCTACATGGCGGAAGATGAAGAAGGGAAGATAGTGGTTGTAGATGGCTTGCAGCGCCTATCTACCTTCAAACGCTTCATCAAGGATGAATTACGGTTGAAATTGCCTGCGCGAAACGAGATTAACGGTCAACGGTTCTCAGAACTTTCGCCAAAGATTCAGAACCGTGTCGAAGACTGCAATCTGATATTCTATATCATTGACTCCAAGGTTCCCGAACGCGCTCGTCTTGATATCTTCGAAAGGGTAAATGGTGGTGTACCACTTTCCCGGCAGCAAATGCGGAACTGCCTGTTTATGGGACCCGCAACGCGATTTTTGAAAGATGAGTCACAGTCCGATATTTTTTATAGAGCAACTGGCAAGAGTCTGAATACAAAAACAATGCGGGATCGTGAGTTTGTCAACCGATTTTGTGCTTTTTCTCTACTCGGCACCGAGGAGTATTATGGCGACATGGATGAATTTCTTGCACAATGCTTGCGCCACATGAATAAATTGGAACCCTCTACGCTCGTGGCACTTTCTAAAAACTTTCGCCGTGGTCTTACGAACAACTTCGCATTGTTTGAAAAACATTCGTTCCGAAAACACATGCCGAACCAAACGGCACGAAGTGTTTTGAACGCTTCCTTCTGGGATGTGATGTCGATCGAACTGTCGAAATATGAAGAGGGTCGTGTCACTGCACACGCCGAAACTTTTCGGGAATGCATATACGAACTGCTCGCCGATGAGGAATTCAACAAGGCGATTACTTTAGGGACAAACAACACAAACAGGGTTAAGATCCGGTTTGACATGACCCGGCAATCACTGCGAAAGGCGTTTGATGATTTCGAGGATTGATCTGAAGCACTTCAAGTGCTTTGAAAGACTCAGGTTGCCTTTGCGTCCCTTGACCTTGCTTTCGGGCCGCAATGCCTCTGGAAAGTCATCTCTGATTCAGTCACTTCTCTTACTGCATCAAACAATGCGTAAGCACGAATGGTCATTGCGACTAATGCTGAACGGAATGCAAAATATCCGAGTATGATTATTTTAAAAATCTTTAAAAAAAATAATTTCCACCTGTTGACAGGTTGCTCTCTACTTCCTAAATAGCCAAACGTTATCACTCTCCAAAGGTGAGTGGTAATATATTTTAATTGGATTAATTATTTTATTCCAAAACCTGAAATTGGAACTTGAAATGAAGGAGATTATGAGATGGATTTTAAACCGCTTCATGATCGGGTTTTAGTACGTCGTGTAGAAAGCGACGAAAAAACTGCAGGGGGCTTGATTATTCCCGATAGCGCAAAAGAAAAACCAGCGGAAGGTATTGTTGTTGCTTGCGGCGAAGGTGCCCGCAAAGACAGCGGCGAACTTATCGAGATGGGCGTTTCAAAAGGCGATACAATTTTGTTCGGAAAATGGTCAGGAACCGAAGTAACGATTGACGGTGAAGAACTGTTGATCATGAAGGAAAGTGATATTCTCGGCATTATTACAGCTAGCGCGACGGCCAAAAAGGCAGCATGAAAGCCCACCATCGCTTAGAATTAACGACCTAATAAATCGGAGAACTCAACCATGTCTGCAAAAGACGTTAGATTTGAATCAGATGCCCGCGACCGCATGGTGCGTGGCGTCAATACTTTGGCAAATGCCGTCAAAGTTACCTTAGGACCCAAAGGGCGTAATGTTGTACTCGATAAGTCTTTCGGTGCACCTCGGATTACAAAAGACGGGGTTACTGTCGCCAAAGAAATCGAACTAGAAGACAAGTTCGAAAACATGGGTGCCCAGTTAGTAAAAGAAGTGGCATCGCGTACGAATGACGAAGCTGGGGACGGCACCACAACTGCAACAGTATTGGCACAATCAATCGTAACCGAAGGAATGAAAGCCGTTGCTGCTGGAATGAATCCAATGGACCTGAAGCGCGGCATTGATCTTGCAACCAGTAAAGTTGTAGAAGAAATCGTCGCCTCCGCTCGCGAAGTCAAAGATAGTGACGAAGTGGCACAAGTCGGAACTATTTCGGCTAACGGCGAAGAAGAAATTGGACACCAAATTGCTGATGCAATGCAAAAAGTCGGAAACGAGGGTGTTATAACTGTCGAAGAAAACAAGGGCCTCGAAACCGAAACCGATGTTGTTGAAGGAATGCAATTTGACCGTGGTTACTTATCACCTTATTTCGTAACAAATGCTGACAAAATGACAGCAGAACTTGAAGATTGCATGATTTTGTTGCATGAGAAAAAACTTTCTTCTCTGCAACCGATGGTGCCCCTTCTCGAATCGGTAATCCAGTCTCAAAAACCACTTTTGATCGTTGCCGAAGACGTTGAAGGTGAAGCGCTGGCAACCTTAGTGGTAAACAAACTGCGCGGTGGTCTCAAAATCGCAGCAGTTAAAGCCCCTGGATTTGGTGATCGTCGTAAGGCAATGTTACAAGACATTGCTATCTTGACAGGCGGTCAGGTAATTTCTGAAGATCTCGGCATGAAGTTAGAGAATGTCACAATGGATATGCTTGGCTCTGCCAAAAAAATCCAAATCACAAAAGACGAAACTACAATTGTTGATGGTGCAGGTCAGAAAGCAGAAATTGAAGCCCGTGTGTCTCAAATTCGTCAGCAGATTGAAGAAACAACATCAGATTATGACCGTGAAAAACTACAAGAGCGTGTTGCAAAACTTGCTGGTGGTGTTGCTGTTATCCGTGTTGGTGGCATGACTGAAGTCGAAGTTAAAGAGCGCAAGGATCGTGTCGACGATGCGCTTAATGCTACTCGCGCTGCCGTACAAGAAGGTATTGTTGTTGGCGGTGGTGTTTCGCTTGTGCAATCTGCCAAAAAAGTCCTCAGCGACCTTAAAGGCGCAAACACTGATCAAGACAGAGGGATCACTATTGTACGTGACGCAATTGAATCGCCATTACGCCAGATTGCAGAAAACTCTGGTGTGGACGGATCAGTTGTAGCCGGAAAAATCCGCGAGTCTGATGACGCTAAGTTTGGTTTCAATGCTCAAACTGAAGAGTATGGTGACTTATTCTCTTTCGGTGTGATTGATCCTGCAAAGGTGGTCAGGACAGCGCTTGAAGATGCGGCTTCTGTTGCAGGACTGTTGATTACCACAGAAGCAATGGTTGCTGACAAGCCACAAAAAGAAGCCCCTGCAGCTGGTGGAATGCCAGACATGGGCGGCATGGGCGGCATGATGTAAACTCGCCTAAAAAACAAATCAAAGAAAGGGGATACCAAATGGTGTCCCTTTTTTCTTAGAACTCATGTTCACTCACCTATTTTCCATGTGCGTTAATAAAATATTTCACAACTCAAAACACAATATGCTCTAATGAATCATAACCCAGTCCATTTCCCCACGCGAGTGTGGTCAAACTAGATGGTTTTATATTAGCACGCTTCGCCTCTTCTCTTGAAAACCATCGCCGTATTGAAACCACACCCCCAGGGTCAATCCAATTTTCATCTAAACTTCCGTCTGTCAATTCACATCGAAAAAATACCTCGACTTGATGAAATCCCTTTCTCGGATTGTGAAATTCATTAACTAAACAAGGCTGCCCTACTGCGATTGTAAGTCCTGTTTCTTCTTGAACTTCTCTAACAAGATTATCAGGCAATGATTCTCCAGCATTTACGCCACCGCCGGGCGCACACCAAAGCGTACTAAGTTTACTTTTCCACGCATTGACTAATAGTAATTTATTTTGATCAATAAGAACAGATCTTACGGCTAATCGCAGGGTCATTTCAAAATGTCCTTAAAAACATATCTTAACCCGCATACCCTTTATTACTGCACAAGCATACCTTATGATTTTTTCTTCGAAAAGTTCAATCATTATGTAATATAACATTGTTCTAAAACAACGATACTGAGCACTAATGATATACACGATGGTTCACCATAAGGGTACATTACCCATTCAACAACTATACATTGCATTGATCTTAACGGTTATGTGCGTCTTCCCAGAATTGTTGACATCCACGGTAACAAATTTGAAAGTCATTTAGCATAACGACGTGGCTTGCCTATTAGTCAATTTTTATGTTAACATTTATGAGTATATTACACTTTTTTAAATGAATTGTGTTTCATATTCGAGCGCTCTGCCACCAATATTCACTTCTAATCAGAAAATAGATCAGGAATCGATAAAATCGGAAGATTTTTTAGGTCTTTGACCAAAAATAAGGGGCTTATATACTTAAATCTACAAACACTATATGTGGTATTCTATATTTAGAAATTTGACTATCAGTTCCTATATGTAGTAGAATATACATTTAAGTATATAAGCCCTAAAAATAAGATATCGCTGACTGGATTAAATGCAATTATACTTAACCAATATATAGAAAAATTGAAGCTATTCAGGCATTAAATATAGTAATCTCAATATCCTGTATACTACATTGAGTTATTTTATCTTTTTACTCTCAATCGCTCGCATGCAGAAATTCAACTTAACAAAATAAGACATTTACATACTGCATACCATTATAAATTAAGTACTATGTATAGGTTGCTTCATGCCTGAATAATTACAAAAAATTTAATATGTCTACTCCTTAGTTTAACTGATGAGTAGGTGGCGGTGTTCAATGCGGTCGAAAAAATGGACTAATTGCTGTTGATGCTGAACTCGGCGTAAACAGTATTACGACCAGCGTACTATCCTAATTCTAAAATTGGGAAGAAGGAATGCGTGGCCCAATTTTCGCAGACAACGTTTTCCGCACACTCAAGAAAGACAACAAATCCATTGCTTCTGATCTTGTCGGTCAACGCCGTTTAGAAGTCGATATGATTGATGATTTTGAAAAAATACTATCTTTCCTCTCGGAGTTGGACATCAACTACGTTGTGTTCAATAATCATTTAACGAGGAACATTTCAAAATCTAACAAACGACTTTTCGGAATAACAGGTTAAGCACTACGTGCCGGTCAGAATCCAGAAAGTATTATCAAATGATGTGCAACTTAAGAAAACGCAGTTCTGAAATATCCAATGCCTTGATAATTTATGTCAACAGTTAAGAGAAAAATTAGTTTCACTCGGGAGCCATGATAAAAACGCTTTTGAAGAATGAATAACTTGGCGTCAACTATGGTGTACTCATTTCAGAATTTCCTGAAAGTATAGATGCTACTCGCGCTGTACAAACCTACGGAGACGCCACTATTAATTGGCGCACCAAATGTTGTTTGTGACCCACCTAACAAAGGTAATGTATGTGCAATTAATCTCATCAGCGAAAGCTGATGTGATGCATTAGCTTCTGATTATCACTATCCAAACATCAGGTATGTCGCATTCTCTTTGATTGATCAGAAAATACTGAGATTTTTTTCCGCATGGAAAATGATATCAACAATACCAGCTCACTTACTTGGGCTTTATGATCAAGGTAAGCTTAAACCTTGGCTGTGCGCAGATATTGTTGTTCTGGAAAAAGCATCACGACACATTGCAACAACAATTTCAGGCGGATGTTTTGCTATCTGGTTACGATATTGCTGATCGTTTTTTGCTAAATCAGCTTAAATTATTTAACTTGAATAAGGCGATTGACATGCCCCATTTTTCTTCCTGGTTTAACCTCTAACTTACCATAAAGATGAATTGCAGAATTATTTTCTTCAAAAATTTTCGGAATCTGATCAATATCGTGACCAATCAAATTCTCCATTACAACATCAACATGCCGTCGTCCATCACTTAATGGCCACCCTGAAATAGCTCTTATGTGCTGCTCGAATTGATCAACTGCACACGCATTTTGCGTCCAGTGGCCTGAATTATGCACTCTCGGAGCTATTTCATTCACGAGCAACCCATTCTCTGTTACAAAAAATTCAACACCAATAACGCCAACATAATCCAATGCGTTTAGGATTTTTGCAGAAATTAGAATTGCATCTGTCTTCTGTCTTACATTAACCCTTGCCGGAACAATTGTTTTACGCAAAATACCATCGTGGTGTTCGTTCTGACCAGGGTCAAACGCAGCGACAGACCCATTAATCCCACGTGCAGCAATGACAGAAATTTCAAGATCGAATTCGACAAATTTTTCAAGAATTGCAGGAGCCTCATCAATTGATTTAAAAGCATGAGAGGCTTCTGCCTCCTTTACAATGCAAATTTGGCCTTTTCCGTCATACCCAAACTGGCGTGTCTTGAGAATTGCTGGCGTACCAATTTGATCTAATGCGTTCCGCAAACTCAATAAATCACATACTTCTACGAATTCAACAGTCTGTAAATCAAGTGATTGCAGAAATGTTTTTTCAATCAGTCGATCTTGGCTAATTCGTAGAGCTTCCTTATCAGGCTTAATTGCACAGTAAGAACCGAGCACATCAAGAGCTGAGATTGGAATGTTCTCAAACTCAAAAGTGATGACATCAACGCTATTTGCAAAAGTTGTAAGTGCTGTTTCATTCGAGAAAGACGCTGTTGTAACAGCATCAGCAACATGAGTTGCTGGCGCATCTGGGTTTGGGTCAAAAATGTGAGACCTAAAGCCAAGGCGACTTGCCGCAACCGATAGCATTCGACCGAGCTGCCCACCGCCCAAAATCCCAATAACGGCATGTCTTGATAATGTGTCAGTCATTTCTTGGAAATTCAGGAATCGAACGCGAAAGTTCCTTCCGCCAATTGATCAACCTTTTAGCGAGACCCACATCTGATAGTGCGATTATTGATGCCGCCATTAAACTAGCATTTGCCGCTCCCGTTGAGCCGATTGCCATTGTTGCAACCGGGTAGCCCCTTGGCATTTGCAAAATTGAATATAAACTATCTATCCCAGAAAGCGTTTTTGTTTCAACAGGCACACCGATGACTGGCAAATGCGTTTTTGAAGCCAGCATGCCCGGTAAATGCGCAGCGCCGCCAGCACCTGCGATAATGACCTTTACACCCTGCTCACTAGCAGTTTCACCAAAATACCATAATCTGTCCGGCGTGCGATGGGCTGAGATAATTCTGGCCTGATAGGCAATATCTAATTCATCAAGTATAGAAGCACTTTCTTGCATTGTTGACCAATCAGACTGGCTACCCATAATGATTGCAACTGAAATATCAGACATAATTGTACCTCAATAAACCCAAAATACATTACGCAATAATGTCAGGTATTAATAAATCTTCAAGAATGCCGATTTTATCTCTCAACATTAACCTTTCTTTTCTCAACCATTATACTGTCAACGTATCAGTCTCAACTTGTAACTCTAACGCAGCTACCGTCGAATCAAAATCGTAATGCTTGTACTTAAAAACCTCAAGCTCCACTCTTAAGATCTCCTTGACTTCCATTTCAAATTCATTTGACTTTGTCATGAGTTATACTGGTAAAAAGCAAATTTAATTGTATCACTATTGTTTCTCGTTATCATAACACTTGTTCTGTAGAAATTTCCACCCATATATTATAATGGTTGCCAATTTTGGAGCCGCATAACTCGTCGCTTTATAGTTTGGACGTGAAAAATGGCGAAGTTAACTCTTGGTGCATACCCTCACCTACTTGGCTTTGAAGGACTTGAAAGACTCCTTGAGAACACCTCAAAATCAAGTCACGACGGATACCCACCATTTAATATTGAGCAAAAATCTGATCATTCCTATCGAATTACTATCGCAGTCGCTGGCTTCAAAATGAATGATTTATCAATTACGGTAGAGGATCGACAACTCATAATTCATGGTCAGCAAACGGAAGAAAATGATAACCGGATTTTCCTACACCGCGGAATTGCATCACGAAAATTCAATCGTACATTTGTGCTCGGTGATGGCGTTGAGGTTGGCGAGGCCGTTTTGGAAAATGGGTTACTCCATATTGATCTCGCACGTTCTATTCCCGAAGTTGTTGTTCAAACAATCAACATTAAGAAAGGTAAATTGAAATGAGTTCTTCAATAGCAGTGGTTAATGATGAAAGTCGGGTCGTTTACGTCAAAGCTGTACCAATAAACGAACTTCCCGAAGACGTGAAGTTAAATGCTGACGGAAAAGATCAGGTTTATGCTGTTCACGATGCACAAGGCCAACAACTTGCATTAGTTGTTGACCGCCGCCTTGCATTTATTTTGGCACGTCAGAATGATATGACTCCCGTGACGGTGCACTAAACAATTACCGTCTGGCGCCAGTAGGATCAGAGTGATTTGCCAAGTACTGAAGTACGATGCCCTCTGTCATTGCGCCACATGTGGTTGAAAAAAATCCCCACCCCCAAAGCGCTTTCGTATGTGCACAAATTCCCATTAGATCTTGAATGATGAACGGCCTTTCATCTTGCGCACAAGATCGCTCATCGCCAACTTCGGGAGAACCGAAACGAACATGTGGACGTGATCCTTCTAGACCCCGCCGCAAGATTTTACCGCCGTTCTTCCGACAAATATCCCGCATCCAAAGCTTCAGTGCACCGGTGAGCACCTTGTAACGGGACTTGGTTGACCCACACGATGTGATAACGATAATAAAAGACGCAGTGATTCTCTGAATCATCATGCATCATGCGATCCTCTCAAAAAATGAACCTTTACTGCATTCTGGTTGATTTTTTGAGAGGGTCTTATCATAAGTTTATTGTTTTACGCTAAAACGGAACCGATTACAAGTTGGTGGTTTTTCTCCAACGCGTGAATACTAAAAGGTGATCCCACGCTGCTATTTTTATAAAACGCGCTGATTTGATACATATTGCCCATTGCTTATTTTTCAGAGTACTATACTTTCTCTAAACAGTTAGTCCAACCCGTGACGAGTCGACTAATCGATCGTCTGTGCGCCGGTCATAAGTCTAGAGTATTCGTTCCACACGACCTCATTCCGATTAAGATAGCCCCCTCCCAAGCCTAGCGACTAAAAGGCCGCTTCACCAAGAAAAACATCTTGATATTGGGTAATTTGTTAGGACTTTTCTGACAGAGCAATTGAAAAACTATATCACCCACATAATTCAGCAAAACCGCAATCTCTGTTGCTCAGTTTGCCACGCATTTACCAGCAATTCCCGCTAGAATATTTTTTCTTTTATTTTCACATATTTACGCAATTTAAAAAAATTATTTTTCATAAAACTTCTGCACCAAAATTGAGACTTTAATGTTATTTTTGGAACATTTTCTTCTAGTTTTCTCAAAGACTTAGAGTCCGAATGACACTCGTTACTATTCACCCGAGTTAGCGGGAATCACTGCGCATTTACCAACTGATATTGACTTTAAGTTTCACTGGAACTGCCACAAAAAACACACATACGCATCAATGAAAAGCTCCAATTAAGTATATAATCTCCTCATTTTCCAGCTAAAAATCGCTCTGCATCAAGGGCAGCCATACAGCCCATTCCCGCGCTTGTAATAGCTTGGCGATAGACATGATCAGTAATATCACCAGCGGCAAACACACCTGGAATTGATGTTCTTGTACTATTGAACTTTGTAACAACATAACCCCCAGAATGGGTATCAAGTGAATCAATCACCAGTTCACTTGCTGGTTTATGGCCTATCGCAATAAAAACACCTTTTGCATCAAGTTCAACAACATCACCACGCTTAAGATTGCGTAACTTTACACCTTCAACACCTAAAGGATTTTCAGACCCAACAACTTCTTCTAATGTATGAGACCACAATATTCTGACTTTTTCATTCCTAAATAGACGATCCTGAAGAATTTTTTCTGCTCTCAATTCATTTCTCCGATGTACCAGCGTAACCTGAGAAGCAAATTTTGTTAAAAACAGTGCCTCTTCAACAGCTGTATTTCCACCACCAACAACGATAATCTCCTCTCCTCGAAAGAAGAAGCCGTCACATGTCGCACAAGCAGAAACACCAAAACCTTTATACTTTTCTTCTGAAGGTAATCCGAGCCACTTTGCTCGTGCGCCGGTGGCAAGAATGAGTGCATCAGCGGTGTAGCTTGTCCCGCTATCCCCATACGCCTTGAATGGGGATGTCGTCAGGGTTAATTTTTTAATGTAGTCAGAGATAATTTCACACCCAATCACACGTGCATGACTTTCCATTCGCTCCATAAGATCAGGTCCTTGAACCTCGGTATCACCTGGCCAGTTTTCAACTTCAGTTGTTGTCGTCAATTGCCCACCCGGTTCTATACCCTGCACAAGAATTGGATTTAGTAAAGCCCGACTAGCATAAATTCCTGCAGAATAACCCGCCGGACCAGAACCAATAATCAAAACGCTTGTATGGCGTGTTTTGTTCATTCTTTTTCCCTAATTCATAAAAACAACATTGTTAAAAACAAATCACATAAAACGAATGCTTTACACTGTAATGATATTGCTTTCCAATTTTTATCTTATACATTTACAGTCTAAAAAACCTGGCAAAAAGGACGCTCAAAAAAACAAGACAAATTTGGGTGAATTTATGTCAAAGCAATATTAGTCGGCACCTCGAACAGGAAATGAGGCATCTGGATTAGGTCGAAATACTTTTTGAACAAAAATTATACTAAGTACAATAAAAATTCCAATGATATCAGTCACATAACTACCTTCAATCAAAAACAATGCAGAAACTACTAGAAGTGCTCTCAGAAACCATACGACCCGACCTGCTATAAACCACCCTTGAACACCACTGGAAAGTAAAAATACCCCTACAATCGCCGTCATAGTGGAAAGTAGAATTTCAAACCAGGTTCCGTCCATTAAAATTGCTGAATTGTAAAAAAACATAAATGGGACAATGAAAGCTGCAATTCCGATTTTGAAACTACTGACACTTGTTTGCATTGGATTAGCACCTGATATTCCCGCCGCAGCGTAACTTGCTAAAGCAACGGGCGGCGTTATGGCGGACAAAACAGCAAAGTAAAATACAAAAAAATGGGCTGTTAGCTGCGGAATACCAAGTTGCACCAAGCCAGGAGCAACAACCGACGCCGCTACCGCATATGCTGCCGTTGTTGGCATTCCCATACCAAGTAAAATCGCAATACACATCGCAAAAAATAATGCCATTAACTGCGACGTTGACGCCAAATCCAAAAGCACAGCGGAAAATCTTGCTCCAACCCCGGTCAAACTAATGACACCAACAATAACGCCAGCACACGCACAAACAGCAATGATCTGAATGGCCATTATGCCAGCTAATTCAAATGCACTTAGAATAGATCGGAGGTTCATCCGCCATGGTGTAAACCAGCTGACAACAGCAGCAGCTATCGTTGCCAGCGTGCCTGCCCGAATTACTGAGTAACCTAGAAAAAGAGCATAAATCAAAATAATTATTGGAATAAACAAATAGATTTGTCTAATCATTCGATTGAACTTTGGAAGCTCATCGTCGCTCATGCCACGCATACCTGATTTGGCCGCTTCAAAATCAACCATAAAGTAAACAGAAACAAAATATAAAACCGCAGGAATAATGGCTGCTATCGCAATTTCCTGATATGGAATTCCTGTGATTTCTGCCATAATGAACGCGCCTGCACCCATAATAGGCGGCATAATTTGCCCTCCCGTTGATGCAGCAGCTTCAATAGCGCCAGCAGTTTTTTTCTGATACCCAACTTTTTTCATCAACGGAATGGTCAAAGAACCCGTTGCAACAACATTGCCAGCTGACGTACCGTTAATCATTCCCATTAGCCCGCTGGCAAAAATTGCAACTTTAGCCGGCCCGCCCCGTGCACGACCTGCGACAGCAAAAGCAAAGTTTACAAAGAAATCCCCAACTTTTGAAGCCTGCAGAAATGCGGCAAAAATAATAAACAAAATGATATAAGTTGAAGACACCGCCGTTGTTGGACCTAGGATACCAGCATCAGAATAAACGTGACCAAAAAATCGTTGCCAAGTATAAGCACTGTGTACTGACAAAATGCCGGGCAATAAGTGAGCGGTGAAAGTGTAAGTTAAGAAAATAGCAGTGATTACAACTAGAGCGATACCAGCTAGCCTGCGTGTTAACTCAAGAATCATTGCAGTACCAGCGGTAGCCGCAAATGCGACACCTATTGGGACAAATGGAGTTCCCACTGAATTACGCGCCGCCGTGCCGTAAATTGTCACCAAATAAATCGCAACGCTGATGCCGCAGATTGCCAAGACTACATCTGCATAAGCAATTCGATCCCGATCACATTTTTCCAACCATCCTAACAAAATTGACCCAAAACTTGCAATTAAGAGCGGAACGCCAAACCATCGCACCTCGTTTTGATAAATTTCTGTTCCCGGAAATCCTGCCCAAGTCGTCAGTCCCCCCATCTGCGGCAAATCGCCTGAACTTATTTCACGGGCAAAACCAATAGCTGTTATCCCTGATGTAAGTGCCAAAATACAAAGAATTAGAGCAACAAGTGAAAAGAGTTTGCTCGTGTTACGGACTTTTTCTGAAGGTCCGAAGCTATGCGCAGAAAACAGTAAGAAGCCGAGCAATAGTGCGCCAGCGATGTGTACAATGCGAAAATTCCAAGTTTCGAGCGGGAAGGTTGGAAGAAACGGAATTTCAATTCCCGTAAGTCTCGAAATCGAAACACCGTTAAGAGCGAGCATGTGAAATACTGCATAAATTGCAGCAACCGTAGCAACAAATAGACCAACATTACCACTAAGTGATCTTCTATTAATCTCCACCGGTTCTTCATCCACACCGTCTGCGATTAATTGATCATCAGGCACTTGGGCTTTCGGTGGATTTAGGTCCTCCATCTTGATCTCTCTATTCTTCTGTAATTCAAATACGATACATCATCATTAGCCACTCGAACAAAAACCCGCATCCATCAATAATGAAATGCGGGTTACGGATTAAAGATTAACAATTAAACATTATCAGTCAAACGAGATTAACCTCCGTGGATCATTTCCGCAGAGATTGATGCGTCTGCATTTTCAGCAAACCAACGTGCTGCACCTGGATGCCATTTCATCACTGTATTTTTATTCCAGAACTCTGGCAAAGTGGATCGCGCTGCCTTATGTACATTTACCATACGATCATTATCCGACATTACTGTATTTACGACTTCATAAACAAAACTCTCTGGAAGATCGCAATTTGCAATCGCAAAATTCCACATCGAGACGGAGCGTGCAGGAGCTATTAGTGTTGTATAAGTATCTTCAGCAATCTCAAAATTAGCAACAGGAAAAGCTGCCGCAATTTTAGTCTGCTCATCTTCTGTAAACTCGATGATGTTAACCTCGGTCTGAACTTCAAGCTGAGAAACCGCAGGAACAGGAACACCCGCAGCGAAGGCAATAATATCAAGCAAACCGTCCTGCAATTGTCCACCGAGATCGGTCCAGCCACCATTACGGCGTTCAAAATTGACACCTAGTAATTCCATCATTTGTGGGAAATATGTATCCGAAGTCGATCCTGCTGGACCGAATCCAATTCGTGCGCCATCGGGTATATCTGCAATACTAGTAATACCTGATGATGAAAGTGCTGTAATGGAAAAGGGTGTTTGATACATTGGAAACATTGCGCAAGCGTTGGTCATTTGCAAACCAGGTGCGATCGGATTGTTACCGGCGATCGATTCAGCTGCCGGACCCATTGTCGTCATCCCGAAACCTAAATCGCCAGTGTGAACCAATGCCATATTCTGCATCGGACCGCCAGTGACTTCTGCACCGCCTGAAATATTTAACTCTTCTGCAACGATATTGCTCCAACCAGAGCCATAAGCAAAGTAAGTTCCACCTTGAGAAGCTGTACCAACGGTAAAACTACTCGGCCAACCTGTTCGATCTTGAGCCAAAGCACTAGATACCGATATGACTGCCCCCAATAAAAAAGCAACCATTGTTAAAAAAAAAGATTTCATGAATATCCTCCAATTATTTATAACTTTTTTCCACCTTGTTGTTTAACTCGGGGATAATGGTTTTGAATTCCACAATGGCTTTTATGTGTGTTTCAATAAATGTTTTTCAACATTATATCTTCAATTAGAATAAAATTCTGACAGGAAAACCGGAATCCAAACCACAAGCCACATAGAAGTGGACAAGCGTGACACATCCATGTGACGGGATATAATAGGAATAGGCTTTAGTGGAAATATCGTTTGACTTGAGGGAAGAGTCGTATGCGTTAAACACGCGTATGTAAACCTGTGCGGTGGTGACACCCATTCCAAGCAACACGCATACTGCAATTGCTCATCACAACTCTCACTAATTTATATTAGCAATAACAAAGACATTTTTGAAATTAACTTTCACATCAAAACTTTGAAAAAGCGACATAAATTAATGAACAAGAATATTCACTTTTGTATGATCAACCTACCATCGCTAATTTCCGCCTGAGACGTCGAAAAACAACTGTAAAAGCAAGGTATTGATGTAATCATTATTCCGCCCTACCTGAATTTTCTCAACCAAGCCTTGGGCCGAGATTTCACCAAGATATTTTGCCGCTGTTTGACGCGAGACCCCTAGTGTACCAACTGCATTGAATTGATGGAAATATCACTTTCATTTTTGACGTACATTTTCCGTTCACAAAGCTGGATAGCTGAAAAATCTATGGTCCTCACAAATTATAAACCATCAATTCAATAATTTCCGGATACTAGGCTGGATAGGAATTGTATGTTTTATTATTGCATTTAGTATTCTACTATCGTGGATTTTTGATATTGCGGCTTATCTATTTAAGCCAAAACAAATTCATGTTCATTATTATCATAATGAAAAGTCTCCTAAAAAACTTACGGCTGTTCAAAAAGCAATGAAAAATTTTGAAAGTAGTTTCACCCCAGGGCAATTGAGAATTCTATATTCTGGCCGAGGCAACCTATTTCATAGAATAGGAGATTGGTGGGAAGATATGCTAGACAAGTATTTTCGAAAATCTAGAAAATAATGACCGATAATTAGATGTAGCGTTTAGATATTTTCACTAGATCGACCAACAGCAACTCCAGCGACAAATAAGAATGCACTTCCTAGCCAGGTAAATACACTTTCAAGCCAAGTTGTATTTTCTGAAAAAAGTCCAATTATTATAACCAAGAGGATAATTCCTAATAAAAATATAGACAAGACTATTGAAGATCCATGAACTTTATCGGATGTCCCATATCTCAAAATTCCTGTATTTATGTAAAATGCTCTATCGGGGACATTTGAGTAAGAATCTGTCCAATCTCGAGAAACCTTTTCTGTATTTGAATCAGGCTCATTTGGATTGTTCTCAATGTTTTCACTCGGAACTTGAACGTGAAATTTTTCCACTAAACACAGACCTTATTATCTCAATAGGAATTGTAGGCTTTTCTTCTAAATCGTAAAAACAAGAGACAATTTCCCAAGGTTCTCCTTCTTTATGCGTAGCGTTAGAAAGTTGTACTCCAGAACATCTTTTGTATCTGTCCCATATTACATCAAGAAAATAATCAAGACTTCCATCATGTTCTGGCGTCACCGTTACATACCCATTCTCTCTTTTTTCAAGACGAGTTCCTAACGTAGTAATTTGGTTTCTTCCAAAATTCATGAATTGTAGGTATAAATCTCGAACAACTGGGCCATGAGGCCAAGCCTCTATATCTTCTGAGAAAAGAGGTTTATTGAAATTTGCTAGATACCAAGCTTGCGCATAATAAACGAGTTTTTGTAATTTCAACTGATCGCAACGAGGAAGGCTTGGTTCTTTCCAACTTCTTTGAAGAAACCAATTTGCAACCGCAATAGCGGTACTTGGAGGACCATTATATCTCTGTAGATTTTTGTCGCTCATATTGATCCCCCCCATTTTCTATTGGTAATATACATTATATTGTATAGTGTACAGCTTAAACATAGTAAATAATAGGAAATTATTATGAACTAAGATAATAACCAAAATTCAATCGAGAATCCGATTGAGATAGAAAGTACGTATTCAGATGAGAGTTTCTGGAAAAAAATTAAGAATTTCAGTAAAGCTGCCGGGAGAGAACCAATTCAAAAAGTACTAACAGCCTATTACTGCGCGCAAGACCCGGATACCCCTTTAAAACATAAAACCACTATTTACGGTGCGCTCGCCTATTTTATCAGCCTACTCGACGCTATACCAGATTTAACCCCAGATTATAGGATATATAGATGATGTAGGAGTTCTGGCAATGGCTCTTGCCTATGTTGTGTTTCATATCAAAATTTAACAAAGTTATAGTCCAATTGCCGTCATTTGACGACCGTATTGTGTTTCATTGTTTTTTTGGCTTCGTCGGTAAGAAAAAAACCGATCAGGTTGCAAATACGTGCACTCATCAACCCAGTGAACGCTTTCAATTCCCGCAATATTCAACCGCTTCATACTGTAAGCTTGTAAATCAAACAAATACCGATCACCGTCGCCTTTCTTAAAAAAACGCTCATTATTAGGATCATCATTTAAAAATGTCGTCAAGAATTCTGGACCAATTTCATAAGCTGGTTGCGTAATTGAAGGACCAATCGCAACAGCAATTCGTTTTCTTTCAGCGCCAAGCGACTCCATTTTTGCTAACGTATTTTCAAGTATACCACCAAATGAACCACGCCAACCCGCATGAGCTATGGCAATTACACCCGCCTTGATGTCACCGAATAAAACCGGCTGACAATCAGCTGTCAAAACAGTCAAAACAACTTTACGGCTATCTGTCACCATCGCATCCGCAGGTTTCTTCCCGTCTCCGGCTTTACGAATAACGGCAACATCTGTTGAATGTGTTTGATGCACGCCAATTAAATCAGGAGGGTTGACTTTCATGTGAAGTGCCACACTTTTTCTATTCATATATACGCAACGCATTCTGTCACCTACATTATAAGCGCAGTTTAACCCCGAGAAAACACTCGATGACGTGCCCCCAACACGTGTAAAAAAACCATGCCGAAACCGCTTCAAAATATCGGTCTCTACCACTCGAACAATCATACTGTTAATCCCGGCGGCGGGGATTGATCACTTGGAAAAATTCCCAAAACCTTAAACAGTTCACCGCATTCACTCGGATCAGTTAATCGACGATGCGCCCCAACGACTTCCTCTTTTTTTTCTTTGCTTAAATTCGTACATAATTTTTGCATGCGTAATGAAATACCCAATCTTTCAAGAAATATACGTTGTGTCGTTAACATCGTTGTTTTGCATGGCACCGATGCATAGGCAAGAGACTCAAAATCCACATGCGCTGTAAGATCACACTCACCTGGCGCAAATAAAGGATGCACATAGTGGTGCTTCCTGATCGCCTGTAAAGTATCACCTAATGAACGCCAATGACCATAATCAATTATCAGTGCTAGACCGCCATAATTTGCAATCCGCTCGGCGATAATTTCAATAATTTTTTGTCCTTTATTCTGCAACTCAATAATATCTCCACTCTGAGTATCAGTCATCCGATAACTTAAACTAGGTTGATCGGAAGCATCTCCAAAAGTAAAAACAAGCCTTCCGGAATTCACTGTGACTTTTCGTTCTCGCCACTTCTTTCCGTCCCTTTTAAACTGGTTAATTGGAAGCGAATCAAAAAACTCATTCGCGACAAAAAATAACGGCTTTGGGGGTAGTTTATTGAAGTGCCGATACCACTTTGGATCATAGTCTTTTAAGAGATCAATTTGATATCGGTACAATGGCCATGACGTTTCAATAAACTGCAAATCTGCGGCTTGGTTAAAACTTGATACTGTTTTTCCTGTAGCTCGTAAAGCATCGGCCATCAATGTACCACGACCCGGCCCAGCTTCAACAAGTGAAATATCGCTAGGCCTTCCTTGATTAATCCACCCTTGGGCCAAACAAAGACCGAGAAGTTCACCAAAAATTTGACTGATTTCAGGTGCTGTGATGAAGTCACCTTCTGCACCAATTGGATTTTGATTGGTATAATAACCATATTGAGGGTGTAATAAGCATTGCTCCATATACTCAGCAATACTCAATGGACCTTGCAACAAAATCCTCTCTACCAGCAAGTCCTTCAATGTCATGTCTTGACACGAGAAGACGCAATAAACCAAACTCCGAGCGCAATCATTGGTATCGACAATAATTGACCCATTGTAAGTCCGTATCCATTATTATAAAATGCAAATCCAAGTGAATTTCCCGTGGAAATAAACTGTGGATCTGGCTGACGAAAAAATTCTATTGCCACCCGCGCAATCCCATAGCCGGTGAAAAAAGTCCCTGCAATTACTCCAGATCTTCGCAACGCCCCCCGCTTCCAAGCGAGCCAGATTAGTAAACCACCAAGAATCAAACCCTCCAACATAGCTTCATAGAGTTGTGATGGATGTCGTGCACAAACCGTTTGAACAAACGGACAGTCTTGTGCGGCTTCTCCAGGAAAAATCACACCCCACGGAAGTGATGTCGGCCGCCCCCATAGTTCGGCGTTAATAAAGTTTGCTATTCGTCCTAAAAACAAACCAGGTGGAATGCACAATGCAATTAAGTCTGATGCACTGCGTTTATCTAAATTGAGGCGATGTGTATATATCCACGTCGCCAAAACTACACCAAGTAAACCGCCATGAAATGACATGCCGCCTTGCCAAACAGCCAAAATCTCGGCAGGGTTTTGCAAGTAATATCCTGGTTGATAGAAAAATACATACCCAAGTCTACCACCGAAAATAACGCCGATAATCGACCAAGTAAGAAAATCACCTACTTGAAATCGCGTCATGACAGGTTTTCTTGCCGGCCATAATTCTTTTTCACCCACCGCGCGTATCGCTAGTAACCACCCCAAAAGCATTCCAACAACATAAGCGAGAGCATACCACCGTAATGCAAACTCAAAAGAACCAACGGAAAATGAAAAAATTTCCGGCGAAATACTAGGAAAAGGAATGGCCATGAACATAATTGTGTGTTGTATTAAACTGAAATCTAAGTCAAGATTAATTGCAAGCTTAATTAAACTAATAATTTACTCTACTAGCATCCTAACGTTTTCGTTAAGTATGTATTAACCAATTGTGTTTATTAAAATAATTCCGTATTCTGAACATTTCTAACTTCAACGCCACTTTTAGCAACCCGATGATAATTCTTCTTGATCCAATGAGAATGGAGGCGAATCTCCACATAATTTCACCAATTTTTGGCGTCGCTCTATTTGAAAAAATACTGTTAAGTTGACTGCTCAGCACTGATCGTAAACAAAAGTCAGAGTTCAAGCTTAATAAACAACTAAAATTATTAATTGTTGGGATACTGGTAAATTTACTCATAAAAAAATGAGGGCTGCAATGCAAACACGTAATAAATTTCTTGATGATATGGCCCAATTAATGACTAATGCAATGGGACTTGCACAAGGTGCCCGTGAAGAAGCGGAAACTGCCATGAAGTCTCTGATAGATCGCTGGCTTTCTTCTCAAGACCTAGTCACACGCGAAGAATTCGAATCGGTAAGAAGTATAGCCCAAAAAGCATTGAAAGAAAATGAAGATTTAGCAGCACGCATAGCAGAACTAGAACAAACCGATACGAAGACATAAAATTTAGTTTACAAGGTGCTGCTTGGATTAAAATATAATTGAACTTGTGTAATTTGTATTAATGAAAATACTAGAAAATCCCAAATTCCCACTAACGATTTGCCCAAAAATAGGTAATTGGCTGGATAAAAGACGATAAATGGCTTTTTACTCTACCTATTGTGGAAATATAACAGAAAGATTAAACCCTATGTTTTGAAACCAAAGCTCGCCTCATGCGCACAATGACGAAGCGCTACATGCATACGTCTCTTATACACCCCAAAATTTACTTCGCCTTATATAAATGTGCCGTATTAAAAGATTTCGAGTCATTCACAAATAACTTGTAGTGTCATATCAGGATTTACGTTTATTTGAATTACCCTGATTATAGTAGCGATTGTATTTCAATAAAATCGGGATAGAGTTTGGGACTTTCTGTACTCTCAATTTCTTGGCAACTACTCTTCATGAATCGTCTCTATGGGTGTAAGACTTTTTATTAAGTCCGCGATAAATGTGCGATTTTCTTTTACCTTTACAAACAGAGCCAAATTTATTTTAGATAACGCCAAACGCCACAATTCCGATAACTATGAGCCCGTCGGTTATCGGCATAGTGGTGGTGTAACCAAATCCGGTCGCAATGCGCTGTGCCAATTCTTTGCGCTATCAAGCAATTTGTCGTGATATAAATTCTCTATCCTAACAGCAAGACGCAACAGTCAAATAGCGAATGAATTGAATACTGATGCAACCTACCATTAACATGATACGCAAAAAGTATAGGATAGTCGTAATTCCAGCCGTTTAGCGCTAATGTACCAACTGCATTGAATTGATGGAAATATCACTTTCATTTTTGACGTATATTTTCCCTTCGCAAAGCTGGATGGTTGAAAAATCTACTGTCTTCACAAATTATAAACCATCGAGCCACTTGCAAAATTCGGTGGAAATTTTGGATGTGATGGCGGAAGAAGGAAGGATGAGATAAGATCAAAGTAATCGCTCAATGAATACAAGCCCTAAGAAGCCCATTTCTCAACTAAATCAGCTCACATCATCACCATAGTGGACAGAGTACGAACATCTGCGCAAGCGGAACCTGTCGACGGCATATGCCTCGACGCCAAAGACAGAATGAAGGATGCTTTCAGGTGCGCAGTCTTCGTCACTGATCAACAGTCAGAGCGAAAATACCGAAAAATAAATGACACGCAACCTTCGCCGCACCCCGAACCCGGAGATGACGACCCCCATAGCTGTCCTTTAACGCCGCGTTCACTCGCTCAACACTGGAGCGTTGCTTGAACCGCTCTTTGGACGGGTCAACATGACCCGCTGAGCGTCAAGCAAGGGCCTCAAGACGCAGATGCT
>JAPORV010000005.1 GCA_026710055.1 Aestuariivita sp. | reverse complement strand
TAAAGGAAAAAATATTCCGGTAAATCGCAAAAACAATGAAATTTGATGAATTTTCGAAAATTTTGTTAAAGATGGGCTATGTTCGTATGATTGCAAAGGCCAGCTGTCGTGAACTGCAATGGTACCAAAGCTCACGGCCACCCATTCGGGTTTTCGCCGGTTTATAACTCTGGTGTTCAAGGGAGTGGTCTTCGCCTTGTCAGCTCTCACGGTTCAATGGTTAGAAGATAAGTGGGCTAGTGCAGAAAGCGTTCAATGAGACGGTAAATTTCATCGTCGTTGCGCTTACCGACCAAGGCAACACGTAAAATATCTCCGTCAATCTTTTAGATGATGCGGCATTCACCGGATTTCGCTCGCCGCCATGGCGCATATCTTTTGAGCTCCAATGTCGGGAGGGCTTCAGGATCATCAGTCAATTGTCTGATACGCGCCGCGATTTGTTTGGCTTGCTTAATCGGTATCTTGCCGAGCGCTTTGTCCGCTCGCTTTGATAACTTAATCGTCAGCATCAAGTAGAGCGTTAATGCGACCAGCGCTTTCTTCCGCTGTGAGATAGTCCTCAGCGTCAGCAGCCTTGGCTTCTTCGCCCCAGATCGTATCTTGGATATCACCAATAGAGAAGAAGACACCGACAGGACGATTTTTCTTAGTCACAACAACGGGTTCACACTGAGCGGCATCGATGAACTGCCCAAAGCGCGTCTTGGCATCTACGGCTGATATCGTTTTCATGTTCATAATTCCATAATTAGAGGTTATTATGACCGTTATAGTCATAGTGGGCTGAAATACAAATTTATCTCGGTCATTCGTCATACGTGGCGAAAAACAGGTCAACATCTGCGTTCGCCTGATCAATTGGAGCTTTAAGCGCTAAGAAATTCGCCTCAAGAAACTCAAAATCTTCGTTCACTAAACTCAAGACAGGCCCTAGCTCTGATACAAGATATGATCATAGATCATCACAGCGGCCCCTTTCAGTCTACGGTCGTGCCGCCCGCAATCAAGCGTGGCCAAAAACTATTCAGCTCGGCGGGCCTTCCGCTGTGCCGCAAGATCCTAGGCGTGGGGCAAGCAACGGGCATATCCGATTTTGATAGTCATAGCGGGACTATACGAAAAGGCTTCCCTCATGCAACATTCATTGTACCAATCTATTGAGACAGGTTCCAGCCTTGTTTCGCAGAGCGGATGTTTTAGTTAGAAGCTGTCCGTTGAGCAGGTACGCTCCCCATGTCTTCTCAACACGAAGACCCGACATCGCGCATAGACGTGTCCTTTCAGCAAACCAGTCCTTTCAGCAAACCAGCGTGCGGCTCCAGTTGAACCAAAAGCTCCTGCCTATTAAGGAATTGATCGGACCGGTATAATGCCTTGGCCAGGGATTGACGATGCCATTTGCGTAATCTCCTTTATCCCACCAGTTGTCCTGCATGAACCGCGGAACATATTTTAATGCGTGTGCCATAGTGTATGCTTTCTTGGAACAATTCTCAACAAAACTCTAAACGATCGTTATCAATCCGACATCAGATGTGTAAGCAGCCGTTTAAATTCTGCATTGTCATCATCGCTCTTCCAACGGTTGATAAAACGACAGACGACTTGCAGGTTGCCGGGTTCATAATGACCGTTGCTGTCGATCCGGTCGAGCGAGCACCGGAATTCGGGATCATCGGTTTCACGGTCGGTCTTGAGGGGAATTCCCGTCAAGTTGCACCGATTGTCTTGCCGGATGAGAAGATCGTGTACATATTTACCTGCTATCTCTTTCGATGGAAATTCGAAATTCTTGATTTTTGCAGCGGATATCCGATCATTACCCGTTGCGGCGTTGCATGTCTTCCAGGCGGTATCGATCATACGCTCTATACTATCAGTAAAAGTGTTTTCATGGATATTTGTATCACTTTGTTTACTCAACTGGAGGATGTATTTTCTGGCATTAGGGTATCTGACTTCCTGCAGTGTCTCTTGTGGATTTCGTAAGAAGTTTTGCACATTGGGAGGAATGTTCGACCAAAGCTGACAAGACCATGGCGCACACGCCTTTGATCCGATCATGATCGGATAATTGGAATACCGGTTGCTGGCTTCCTGAAATTGGATATCTTCTTTGGAGGAATAGGTCCAATAGAACTGATCTGCGGCGGTGTCTCTGTGAATCCAAATATCGTTGCGTGTCTGCTGAAGAATATCCATCAATTTGTACCAGCGGGACGCCCTACCCCGGCTTTTTGCTGGTCGATACGGCAGCTGCATGGCCTTTTTGATATAAGTATCCTGATCACGTTTTATCCAGAGGTCATGAAGATCACGATCATTCAGAACCACGATGATGTGCTCGTCACGACAGCGCTCCCAGAGCCAATTCTTTTCGCCAAAGTTGGCCTTATAGATTTTGGGAGAATCGGATAGTGTCATTGGCACACCTTGTGGTGATTGATGTGGAAACAAATCCCAATTTTGAACGTTGTTTTGGATTTCATGATATATGGGACAAGTTTTCAAAACGCATCAGGATATGCAAGTGATCAATCCTTTTTTAACCAGCTTCTCTCCCGCGTTGTTCCTGCTTGCGGGTGCGGCCTGACCATTGGCCATTTTTTTACTAAACAAGTAGCTTTTTCTGCGCACTCAAGTCACCCTGACGAATCGACCGCTCCAGCG
>JAPORV010000496.1 GCA_026710055.1 Aestuariivita sp. | reverse complement strand
ACGACAAGACCGCATCCAGCTTCGAGGCGGGCATTTACCTGATTGCAGGGATCATTGCCGCACGATAGATGTCAACAGACCCTAGAATAATTGTATGGATGCCGTCCGGCAAATTATTCACCTCTGCCATGTATTTCACCTTTTCCAATTATAAATTGGTTGGTTTAAATAATCATGTATTCGATATACAGTTTTGATAAGTGAACAAATTTTCCGAACAGATAAACACTTGTCTTTTTCTTAATGACTTCAGTCAATTATTTTGCCTGCTTCCGACATTCAGAAATATAAATCTCTCTCAACCGAGTTGCGACCAATCCGGGAGTACCATCGCCTAAGGTCACACCATCAATCTCCACAACTGGCATCACAAAATTAGAAGCCGATGTGATAAATGCCTCATCTGCTGCTTTTGCTTCTTCTATGCTAAAACAGCGTTCTACTAATTCCATTTGGGATTCTTTAGCGAAACGCATCACAGAAGCTCTTGTAATTCCATGTAAAATTTTATTAGACAACGGGCGTGTAATAATTTTTTTGTTCTTTACAATAAAGGCGTTATTTGAAGTTCCTTCTGTTACATACCCATCTTGAAGCATCCATGCATCATCCGCCCCAGATTTAAGTGCCATCATTTTGCCCATTGATGGATAAAGTAATTGTACTGTCTTAATATCACGACGCCCCCAACGAATATCATCAATAGAAATCACCTTAATTCCCTGTTTGGCCAGTGGACTATCTGTCAAACCTGGCTTTGATTGAGTGAACAAAACTATAGTTTGAGGTGTTTCATCTGGATTTGGAAAGGAAAAATCACGTTCGGGGGGCGCACCTCGCGTAATTTGAAGATAGACTAGTCCTTCTTCCAAACGATTTGCACGAACTAATTCTTGATGAACTTCAAGAAGTTCCCGTACCGACAATGGTAATTTCATCTCAAGTTCTTTGAGTGAACGTTGTAATCTCGTTACATGTCTATCAAAGTCAACAAGCTTGCTATCAATAACACTTGTTACTTCGTACACGCCGTCAGCCATCAAAAAACCACGATCAAATATGGATACCTTTGCCTCGTTTTCAGGCAAATAGTCTCCATTAATATAGACTGTTCGCATCATTTACCCCCAAAGCTCTTGTGTTGATGGATGCACACCATATTCGTCAAAGATTAATGAATGAGCACGGTCTTCTAACAAAAGAAGTGGTGCATCGAGGTCGACAGTTTTTGCATCTTGAGCCAATAAAATCGCTGGTGCGATTGCCAATGACGATCCCAACATACACCCTACCATGATGTCAAAACCTAGCGAAACTGCTTCTCTCTTCAGTTTAAGTGCCTCGGTTAACCCTCCAGTTTTATCAAGTTTAATGTTTACCATATCATATTTGCCACTTAACTTAGATAAAGTTTCTGTATCATGGCAACTTTCGTCGGCACACACCGGAATTATTCGATCAATCTTTGCCAAAATCTCGTCACTATTGGCGGGGACAGGTTGTTCTATCATTTTCACACCCAAACGTACCAAATGCGGTAATAACTCACTATAAGCTGATGCCGTCCAGCCCTCATTTGCATCCACAATAATCTGGGCGTCTGGTGCGCCTCTTCGAACCGCTTCTAAACGCGGCAAATCTTCCGGCGTTCCTAGTTTGATCTTTAGGACAGGACAATGAGCATATTCATGAGCATCGGATTGCATTTTCTCTTTTGAAGACAACGACAGAGTAAATACGGACATTCTTGGCTTGGGTTCAGCAAGACCGGCTAATTCCCATACCCGCTTATTGCATAACTTCGCTTCTAAGTCCCAAAGTGCACAATCTACCGCATTTCGAGCTGCACCCGGTTTTAAAATCCTTTGCAACTTATCTCGACTTACGTCATTTGGAATTGCTGCAATCTGTGCCGCCACACTATCAAACGTCTCGCCATATCGCAAATACGGTGTACACTCACCTCTTCCAACTAGACCGTGACGAGAAATTTCAACTGTTAAAACTTCCGCTTTATCACGTAAACCACGGGAAATAGAAAAAGGCTGCTTTAGCTTAAAAACGTCACGTCGTACATTAATCACACATTAACTCCTTTTAACTTTGGCCTTTTTTGACTCTTACGAAAGGCAACTTACCAATGATGTGGTATAAATGGCATAGGAAAATGTGGAACCACTCATTGTCGTATTATGAATATAGCAAACTCGAAAATAAAATTAGAGAAGAAAGCACTTCAGCTAAAATATATTTGCATGGTCACGTAAAATTATCGACATTTTACAGAAAATCTTTAAGTACTCGCCCCTTTAGATTAACTTGTTTTTTTCACTGTATAATGGTCGAATTTTTCTTGCTGCTTTAGTAATAATATCACGTTGGTTGCCCTCAACCCCGCTGATGATCTGTGATACGAGTTAATCATCATTTTTTACGAAAGAATACTACGACAATCTCTTTAACGAAGAGCGAGTAGCTACGGAAATATTTTAAGTGGATACATAAACCTAGATAGTGTCTGTAAAAAAACCCTAAATTCGATATTAAAACGCTGAATAACTTGACTCTTTTGTCATTTTTCTCTGGCGAAGATTGCAGGTATTTGGTGCAATATCAGTAATATTCACTAAGATTTGCCCCAAATCAGCAAATCTTCGCCAGAATCTCTCGAAAGAAAGGTCA
>JAPORV010000251.1 GCA_026710055.1 Aestuariivita sp. | reverse complement strand
TTTCCGGCAATTTATTTAAGTAAATCAGAGAGTTGGGAATTTACGGACAGGAACGAGCCTAGAAGATTAGCGATATTGTGGAAATGGTCGAGCAAACTTGGTTCAAGGCGAAACGTTAATCGAAAGAGATCCGAACATTGCCGGTGGAACATCAATGCTTGCGACGAACAGATCCTCGGTATGAATCGTATAAGCCATCTAAATACAGGTTAACATATCGACAATCAAAGGAGGAATAGATGGAACCAGGTACTCATATTAGATTTAAACGCAATCATTCATCGACGGGAAAACTGTTGGCAGGAACCAAGCATTCCGCAGGTGCACTGCTGTTGGAAGTAAAACTGTCAGGTGGTGAAGTGCATTGGGTTCCAGCGTCGGCACTGGAACCAGATCCAATTGCAAAGCATCTTTTACGACAAAACCCTCCCGCCTTACGGACTGAGAATAATAGCGCAAGCACACAAAGTGATTACTCGAAAGAGAGGGCGGCTACACTTGCGCCAAAAACTAGTTTTCTGGCTATCTTATTAATCTTTTCACTATTAGGGGTGCTTGTGGGCGCTATACTTGGATGGGCTTCTGTGCCAGAGGTTACAATGAGTAATCAATATGCAATTACCAACTTGGATAATGTTGCTCGATATCATCAGCAATTACTTTTTGACTATATTCTTTCTGGTTCATACTTCGGGATACTGGGAGGTTGTATTTTTGCGATTTGTGTAAAACTTATTCCCGGAAAGAGGTTAATTTCATTTCTAAAATTCTCAGCGCGATCTTGGCGATTAAAATCTAGCAGAAAAGAAATTGATTTCATACTATATGGTCTATTAAAGCGCGGAGCTGGATCGGCCCAAGTCAAGTTGTACTTATCATCTGAACGAACGTTTTGTGTTTATGGCTTGCTAGATCAAGTTAATCGAGATATGGTTTCGCTGAAAAATGATGAGGGCATACACTATGTTCCGAAGGAGCTTATTGTCAGCATTAGCGTGCTCAATATCGATCTAAACTCTAGTACATAACTTTCCAAAAGTAATGCTTACAGTTTCTAATACAAATCCTACCAATTTTTCTAGGAATCTAGCAAGAATACTGTATATGTTGAAAGCACAGATGGGAAATATTTCGCCAAATTTGAGATTCACGCCGCTTTTATTTTCGAATAGCTGTGCGGGACAAATCGCATGTAGCGCGCAATATCCTCGGATATTGCGCGCTATCCAAAAACGCTTCCACCCGCCAAGACGAATCAATCCGAGTCAGTTACGCCTCAAACTCACCAATAGAGAAGTTGCAGAAAAGGATCACCTCATTAATTCAACAACTATATAAGCTCCAGCAACCCAACGCATATATGTAAGCCCCTAAAGAGATAGCAATTACGGTAGAAAAATACAAAATCCAAATTATCTCTTTTCGCCACAGCCATCTGATTACCTCGAAACCAAAACCCGAATTAAGCCTAAATGCAGCGAGAATAATATAAATTCCAAAATCTTGTATATCGTATTTTGATTCACTCTGATTCGCTATCCTATTGAACGAACGCTTCAAAAGTTTAAGATTTTTTTCTGAAATTTTGTGCTTGGTGTAAAATACTTCATGTATCGCCCTTTCTGACAACAATTTTCTTTTCCATCTATACTCCAAAATCACAATTTGCAGAGCTAAATGAAACGCATAGCAAACAAGACTTCTCCTTGCATCTGCAAAATATCCAGGCAACTTATCTAAGTTACTACACTCTTTCAGGTGGGTTTCTGGAACTTCCAAAAACATCACCAAGAACTCCCACTCCAGATGGCCCAAACTTTTTAGGTTCCAAGTATCGATCAAGTAGCCATGAAGTAATCTGCCTCTTGCAGAGTTAATGCCGCTATATCTTGAGCTGAGGAATTTAGGCAACCCACCGGCAGATACTTTGTACCCCTGTTTATGAAGACTGTCCACCCATACATTTTGCTCTGCATATCCAGAAAACAAGGCATAGGCATCTATTTTGTCTTTCTTGTCTCTGGCCAGTGCAAACAAAGTTCCGAATCTCATAAGTGGAACCCAGAATTTACTCTCGATCTGTTTCACAAATGGCTGTCTAATTTTATCTATTATGTCCTGCGATATATCATCAATCTCAATCTTAATTCGTGTAACAAGTGCGTCCATAACATGCTTATGCATTAACCTGTATAGATGATTTACTCCAACATAAATTTCTTTAGCGACTGGTGTAATGTTATCAAATTCTACTTTGTACTTACCAATTCCTTCTACCATATATTCTTCAATATCTTTAGATAAATCTACCCCAAGTATGGAAGAGATATGCAAAAAATCAGATAATTGCTGATTTGTATTTTGGTCTAAATTTCGCCATTTATCTAGCAAACCATCAATTTCTGATAAAAGCGACTCAAACCTATCTTCCATGGTATCCTCATTGTCAAGATAACTGTGAAAGTAAGGCAAATCCTCAATAGGCAATCGTTTGTACAACCATCTTCTTACACGATTCCGCTGCCAAGATCGCCATTTTTTCAGGATGATGTATGGCAATTTTCTCATTTTTCTATTCCCTGTATTTACGCAGTTACGGGATTGTGGTTTCTAAACAACTTCTTTTACCCCTGCACACGACAACACATTCCGCAAAAATGTTCCCGTGTGCGATTCGGGAACTTCCGCCACTTGCTCC
>JAPORV010000106.1 GCA_026710055.1 Aestuariivita sp. | reverse complement strand
TCTCATTCCCGCATCAAATGAGACCATAATTTAAGTTAATGCCATTGGGAGGGGGAGAGCTTTCTGCCACCCTTCGCAGGATGCATCCCACGACACGTCAGGCGGTGATGGTCGTTGATGCCGGGATGTTCAGTCACGATCATCTCACCCATCTTGAGCATCACGGCCGTACGTCTGTTGGGCGACAAGACATCAGAGTGGGTGTCTTTCGTCGTCACGGATGTCGCATTGTTGTCTCCACCAATCAAAAGAGAGCGCACAAGGATGCGCACGGTCGGAACAAGGCACTTCGAAAACTGGTGCGACGGCTCAAAAAGAGCCGTGCCCCTGAACAGCACCTTGGGAACCGCGGTGCGCACCGGTATGTCCGGATTGTCGGTGACTCGCATACCGAGATGGATGAAGAGAAGATCAAAGCCGCCAAAGCCTGGGATGGGTTGCGCGGTGCAGTGACCCATCTGAAAGGAGTGAGCGTCTCTGAGCTTTTCAACCATGATCGACAGCTCTGGCAGATGGAAGAGAGCTTTCGAATTACCCAGCACGATCCATCTTCCACTGGACTAAGCAACGGATCAGACCGCATCGCGCCTACCGCGCCGCGTTTCAAAAGTATCCCATGTCGCCACAGGTGATCCACGCGGCCCTCATTGATCAACAGTTTTCCGTTTTGCATGATCCTGACACAAAGACATATTACGCTATTCTTTCAATGCCTAGCAAGGGAGCACAGGATATCTATGCCACCGTTGGGTTAGAGTTAACCATGTGCCCCTTTGAGATCAGCAAGTCTATCGCCAAGAGATTATTGAAGAGCTTATACTAATTTTTTGCGAAAACGCCAAATGGTGTACCTAGATCAAAGTCTAAAGTATTGAATATAAATACTTTTACAAAATAAATCGTCGAAGTCAGGAATTTTCTCAAGATGCTTGCTACAATCAACTTATGGGTAATAGCATCACTATTCACCTCGAATGACGCGAACAATTCTTTCTGACTCAACGCTGAAGATGATGAAATAAATATTGTTGCTCTTTTGTGGTAAAACCAACGTTTTTAGATTCCGTTTCACTTGATATTTGATAGAATAAAGCTCAATAATTCTTCAACAGAAATATGAGTTTAGTATTATCGGCTTGCGGTCGTACTAAGTCATATCGGAGGATTTTTTGTTGCAAACTCCCCGCTAGGGGAGGACAAAACCAGGCACTTATTTTTAAGCAAAGAGTTATTGAAATAATCAATGACTTTAGCAGTTTATATGGTTTCAAAAGAATTTTCTAATGCGTAACGTCACTTATTTTCCGCCATATAGTCAGGATGAAAATATGGTAACAAATGCGGTTTTACTGTTACTGGCTCAGGTCAACCGACTAGCCCCTTCTGTTTTCTCTGGTTTATTGACGAGGTTAACTGATGATGAATATTTTATCGGTCCAACTTTCAAGAATCAGATAAGGCATCCTAACGCACAAAGTGTTCCAGACGCTCTTATTCGGCAGATACCGTTCGAAATTTATTTGGAAACAAAAAAAGGTAATGATCTAGATTGCTCACAGATTTGCCAGCACTTCGATACAATCAAAAAAATTGAAAATGTTGAAGGTTCAAGTGTTCTACTCGGATTGACGCGGATGCCTATTGATCGTGAAAAACTAGGTAAGTTGCAAGAAAGAGGAATGAAGAAAAAGGTCAGGTTTTTTACAACAACATTTTCCGAGTTGGCCGATATACTTGAAAAATCGTCGGACGAATTTCGGTTGGAACTAAATGCAATCATTGAAGAATTCAGAGCGTTTATACAAGAGCTCAAGCTTATGCCTGATAGCGACAATAGACTTCTAATAAACCCATGTGGCAATACATACGAGCAAAACTGTTATCATCATATTTATTATGATCAACCAACTCGTTCTAAAATATTTTGTAAATACTTGGGACTATACAAAGAGAAATCGGTTTCAAGGATCGGTGAAGTCTTAGCGGTCGTAAATGCCCGCACTGACATCGAAAGTCGTAAAGTTGAAATCACCAAAAACCACCCTTTAAGTTGGTGTAATGCTTTACACGAACCGACAGAACAAGAGAAGGATAGAATCTTGGAAATTGCTCGCAAGACGGGGACTCATAAAGAGGAACGATATTACATTGTTGAGAAATTTGTTGAATGTACATTTAAAAAGAAGTCTAAACATGGGGTTCAAGGCCACAGGTATTTTTCATTAGATGGAGAGGATGGTATCATTCGGGAATGTTTCGCAGACAAATTACCTAGCATACAAGAAGTTGCAAATGCATTGTCGGCGAAAACGTGGGAATGATGAAGCTAATAACATGCTTTCTTGTTTGTAAGCTCTGCATAACACTGTACTGTGAGGACACGCTGTATTTCGGTCGACAACAAATGTATTGGGTAGTACGTGATGGGAGCGTAACTGACTCGTATTAATCGAACGCAAAAGTCGTTGAACCCGACCGAAATTGTGTTTTTGGCGATGTTGCATTTCTATGACTGTTTTGCTTCAGGAAAAAACTAACCGCGAATTGTATTGAGCTTGGCACGATTTGTGAAATTGATTACATCAAGCATGGTCGTTTCCAAGAAATCAACGACAAAACCTCGGCTGATCGTCTTTCCTATTTAGTGTCTGTAAAAAAACTCTAAATTCGATATTAAAACGCTGAAAAAGTTGACTCTTTTGTCATTT
>JAPORV010000337.1 GCA_026710055.1 Aestuariivita sp. | reverse complement strand
CATTCGGGTTCATCATTATGCCTCATATGTTATTTCCTCATCCGTCGTCGATGTTCCGACCTCAGAAACGGCCCTGCTCAAACCAATCGGGATGGGGTATTGTTATCAGTGAGACGACTCACTATCATTCACTACAAATAAGACAACAGTTTACCAGCTTCTAACATCAATTCAATGATGTTGGTATATTGGGCCTACTAAAGAGAAAAGGTGAAATGCTGCGTAAACGCGGTTGTAAAAACGCCCTGAAAGAGCACGTCGCGGCCAATCAAAACTTCAAAATTGCTTCCGTCTCCAAAGCCATCAAACTCAAGGACGAGAAGGTCTTTTATTTTCGCGGCCATACCACTTCCAAAAGCTAACTCAAAATCTACAAAGTATGTGTTGACCGCCTTTTGCCCCGTCGCGCCCGTCAGATTAATTTTCCCTTTAGCCGACAAGTTAAGCTTTTGAGCCAATCCAGTGCTGATACATGTTCTCGACGCTCCGGTGTCGGCAAGCCCTCGGCTGGCCACGCGAGGCGCTGAGGCGCTCTGTTGCCCATGGTCGCTTTGCGCGGGCGAGACGGTGATTTCCAGAAGAATACCAATTTTGGAGTCAAATGTTCCACTAATGCATGGCATGTGAGAACCACCCTAAATCGACGCTCGTTTCCGTAACTTCCTGAATTGAGAATATCCCGTCAGCATACAAAGCGTCACCGGCCGTTTTGGCGTCACGGAACGTATCATAAAAGGCTATGCATTCACGGTTCTTCATCAAAGCCCAGCGGTTACGTTCATTCGTTATAATTCTGGGAAGCTGTTCCTGAAACGCCTTAAAGTTGGCGTCAACTTCGTCTTGCAAAATGTCCGACATATATTGTCCTCCCCTATTGGTAGCGGGTCAGCGATGTGATGATTTTCCAAAGTGCATTATTGTCTGGCACCGGCGCCCTTACCCAAACTTAGACGCGGCCACCGGACAGGTCAAGTTGATGAAGATCACTTTAAGGGGCTTGGGAGCGTTTCCGGGGCATAAAAGCGGCACAAAAGCGTTCGGTCTCCGACTATAACATCCGGTTTTGCGTCTGTCCGTTAAGCGGCCTTCCCCGGCCTCGTTTCGATTTTCGTGACACGATCATTAAGAGGCAATGCCCTCAGACGCCCTCGCCTACGCGACAAGCTTCTTGCGCTTTTATTTGTTTGCTGTTCATCCTTCCTTCCTCTTCAATCTATCAATTTCTCTAGTGGCCCTCGCCATTGTCCAGCCGCTCATATTCGGTGGCTTGATCTTGACCTTGTCACATAAGCGCAGATATAATCATGCTGTTTCTGACTCATGGGACAATGACGCCATAGCCATTGTGCTTGTGTGAAGCCGTGATGCCGACCAAGAAATAGCCGATTACGGGTATCCATCCGACACATAGAACGGCAATCAATCGTAGGAGTCGTCGCATTAGTTAATCCCTTTGCGTAAGTCACGCAACAGGGATGTGTACAACACGCGGCGGTGGCAGAACTTGCGGTTGCAGAAGCTGGAGATGAATCCATTGTGCGAGCGGTGCGATGTGGTGACCGAGGCGAAGATTGTGCATTACAGGCGGGCGATAAATGACGGCGGTGATCCGTGGGATATGGACAATCTTGAAAGTCTTTGCCAGACATGCCATAATGATGAACACAACGCGCCGGATGTTGTTCCTGTTGCGCGAATGCAATGGCTTGAGAGGATGAACCGCAGTGTGCCTACTCGACAGGATATTCGGACGGCAAAGGGGTTCCGGGCCTAGGCAACAGACTACCGAACGAATTTAGACGCCACGAGAGCCACAAGAACGGCCCACAGAGTGCCTGATCGCTCTTTTTATTAGTCTTTCCTATCTACTGTCTGTAAAAAAACCTCTAAATTCACTAGTAAAATATTGAAAACATGTACTTTTCTGATGCGTTTGTTCCGGCGAAGATTTTCGATATTTGGTATAATTTCCCAATATCTTACATGATTTCCATTGAATCAGCCAATCTTCGCTAAATTGAAGAAAAGGCATCCACATATTTCGGTTAAGTCAACACGTTGAAAAATATACTTTTATGTATGGTAAACTCTTGAAATTTGAGAAAAATAGAGGTTTTTTAACAGACACTATCTACAGGATGAAACGCTCTCAGCGGTAATTTCTGGCGGTTTCCGCTGTATGTGCAAACACCGGCACGCTATAGATTAAATGAGACCCCAGGTTTTTAGAAACTGTATCGTTTTTTGACTTCTTTGGGAATGGCCCGGCGAAAGACCGTTTCAAGATCGGGCTCATGGGTTTCAAGCAACGTCTTTATGGCCTTCCCACGCGGCATGGTTCCCCGATACTCGTCCAGGGCATAAGAAACTTCATCAGAGATTTTAATCATCTTGGGCATTTTGGTCAACTTTCCATTCAAAAGGTGAATTTTACACAGTGGAAGGTGAATTTTACGTTTTTTTGCCCTTTTTCAACAAAAAAGTCAATGAAATCAAAGATAACAAAAAAAGTTATATATAATAAAGGTGGAGGCTGCGGTTGTCCGTTTCGACACGCAAAAGAGTTTACCCATCCCCGTATGGCCTTATCCATTTTCCTACCTAGTGTCTGTTAAAATACCCCCCTTTTCTGGTGACTGCCAAGAGAAAAATATGAATATTTTTTATCGCAATATCAAATTTATTGGGGAATTTTACCGCATAATTGCCGATTACCCGA
>JAPORV010000322.1 GCA_026710055.1 Aestuariivita sp. | reverse complement strand
CGCCCTCCGCCAAATCATCACCACCGCCAAACACCACCTAAAACCCCAAGGCTGGTTAATCCTCGAACACGCCCATAACCAGCAAACCCCAGTAACCAAGCTCTTGGCCGCCAACAACTACCGCGACATAGAACCCCGCAAAGACCATGCCCACCACAACCGCCTCATTCGCGCCCGCTGGTGAGACACGGGGGCAATAAGCAATCACATTGCAATCGTAATGATTTGACACAGATGAGAAAGTTGCTTACGCTTCGAGACTCAATCAAGCCAACCGGGGGAATAAACAGATGTATAGAACTTTATTGGTCTTTATTGCCATCGCCTTGCTGTCAGGCTGTACCTATTCCAGCAATGACAATAGCGCATCAGCAAGAGTATCACCGAGCGATTCACTCCCTGTCCGGGATGAAATTTATTTTGGGAATGATAGTAGCAGTTCTGCAAATTTTGACGGACAATGCGATGATAATCGTTTCATTGGATCTCAAAGGTATTATATGCACTTTGACCACGGTGGCCACAACTTCAAAGATGCCACAGATTGTCGTCAATTGCTAAGTCAAGGACTGATCAGACTGCGCACTGCCCAAGAAACTCGGGATAGTGTAATCGCAACCGATTGGTGATTTGATGAAATGATAGAATGAATTATATATTGCAAGAATGTTTGATCTGGCAACAATCAACTTGCCATAATCCTTTTCATGCCGTATGGAGAATTAACCAATGAAAAAACTGATTCTTCCTATGCTCGTACTCGTCCTTGCATCGCCATGTGCCAATGCACAGAGTGTGGCGGCAACAGGTAGCCTTCGCGTGACAGCAACAATGTTTGGCGATACTTGGCCATTGACTGCAGATGAAGGAATTCTGAGTTGTTATCTCTCTGGCGCAGTAGTAATTTCGATTCGAGGAAGAGGAACTTTCACTTTAAACAGTTTAGCGTTGAACATGATGGATTCCATGCCATCTTTAGGTTGGCGAGATTTGCCAAGAACTCTCTGGGCAGATGAGCCTCCTCTATGCGTTGACAATCCGGCAGGTGGGTCGCAGATTTGTGCACGAAGAAAGAAAAGTATGGGGCCATTGATTGATGCAGGCTTGGATCTCTGTGATTGAAAAATCCAATTCGATTGCTTAGGGCAAAATAATCGAAGTTCACTGCACCCTATCTGGAGCTGTTAGCAAAAATTTTAATCCGTATTCTACGGGACCATTTAGGCACCTAATCAACCACCAATCTGAACATAGAATAACGATCTTCGGTAGTGGCTTCGACGGTTGATTTCCCACCATTAAATTTTATTGGTTGAAGATTTTGACCGTCCAAAAACCTGCCCTCAATATGGCTTTTGAGTTTACCTTTCTTTATGCGTGTAGAGAGTTGCTTGGCCAAATACTTGGCCACCGAATCTTCCGGCCCCCTAACTCTACCACCGATTGATGGTCCAATTATCTTTGATTCTGTCGGAAATTTTTTAGAAAACTGTATAGCAATCTGATATGAGGTTAAAAATCTTCTGCCGAAATGATGTCCATTATCATAAGGTACACTTTTCAGTATCTCTACGATCTTAGATTCAACCGATAAATTTTTCCATTTACTCATTTTGCACCACCTATAGTTATGTCAGAAATCATCGAACTATAATTCTCGGATCATCGCATTCTTCGATTCTGAGATGAGCGCTAATTCTACGCTATAGCCTAGCCGATTGGTAAAACCGCCTGAATAAATCTCCGGTTTCCGAGCTAAGCCGTATTGTTGCTGTTTTCCCTTGCACTCTAATTGCTATTCTTTGCCTTGCCTGCATCAATTTGGTAACGAGCTCCGCCATCAACTCTTCGGGTTCGTAGCCTGATCTTATCTGGCAGATACCTTGTTTGTAAATTTCTGTCTCCCGATCTACTTGTTCATCTAACTCTTCCACTTCTCTTTCTAAGGCGGTGTAGGCTAATGTCGTCAGGCCCCCTGTCTTTTCGTACATTTCACGAAGTAGATCATAACCCTGTATAAGTTGATCAAGTTTTTGATCAAGTTGATAAAACAATTGATCGCTATATTCAATTGGCAATCCGCATACTTTGAATCTTCCATTTTTGCTGAAGTACACCTCTAAGCTTTCAGCTTCTAATTGATCGATTCGTATATCCATTGTCATTGTTTCATCCTCTTCCGCGTATATACCTGGCATATTGATTGCGATACCCATTTTTTGCTCATCTCCAGATTGAGTTGAATACAGGAATATTGTCGGAACTTCCGAAGTCGAAACAGACTCGCTTGCGGGAATACCGGATGTATCAGAACACGTTACTTGGTACTTGACCTCCCCGGTGATAAAGTCTTCACTTTTGTCAATCACGCAATTTTCTGCGCGATCTTCCCATACGATGTCGTCATCGCTATACTGAAATTGCGGGTTGGCGGCCGGCGCGGCGAGGGCAAGCAGGGCGAATGCGAGCTTTTTCATAGCAGGCTTTCCGATTGTAGTTGATGCCAACATAGTACCTTACCAAGAAGTAACATGCATATTTTGTTCGCCTTTTGTAATTGAGTTTCTGGTTGCAGCGAGAAAATGCTCGCAAGTGATTGATTTTTCTGTCATCTTCTTCGAGAAGAATGACGGCGGAAAGAGGCGGCGCGCAGTACCTGTTGGGAACGAAGCAATTGCGCGGCGTGGCTGCCGAACCAGTCGCAGCCGCTTGCGCGGGTTGGGCGGGTGGGGTAAGGTTTGCGGGCTTTTGGGAAGG
>JAPORV010000184.1 GCA_026710055.1 Aestuariivita sp. | reverse complement strand
GACATCGGGTAATCGGCAATTATGCGGTAAAATTCCCCAATAAATTTGATATTGTGATGAAAAATATTCACATTCGTCTCGGGCAGGCGTCAGAAAAGGGGGTTTTTTAACAGACACCAGATAAAGAAAAATCACGAAAAAATAGCGAAAAGAAAAACCCGTTCGAAATATCGTCATTAAAATGTGCTCGTAACTTTATATCAGGCGTCTTTTTTCCTGTTTCAATGACTTGACAATTTAATCTTCTTGAGCTCAAAAGGGTGAAATACTGGTGCCTATTGCAATAGGTGAAAAGGGAATCTGTAGCCGATTTATTGTTAAGGTGAGCAGAGCCGCCCCCGCGACCGTATGCGGAGAGACTGTATTGTGCCACTGGCAATTTTGCTGGGAAGGCAAAACAGTCGTCGATTTTATAATGAATCGAAATCCGAAAGCCGGGAGACCTGCCAGTCCGATAAGACATAACTATCCGGACGGGGTGCGCCGGCACTGGACATTAGGCCAAAAGCCATAATCCTGCTGACTCGCCCGCCATATAAGGGTGAGAGTAAATGAAATCAAAAGAACCCTCTGAATTGCTGGTCTGTGTGACCTGCAGGTTTGATAAAAATAAATCGGACGACTCTCCTCGTCCAGGACAACAGTTGTTTGACGCACTGTTGAAACAACAGTTACCAGATAGGATGCAATTAGTGGGAGTGAGATGTCTTCAGAATTGTAAAAAAGGGTGTACCATCGCGCTACGAGGGCAGCAACGCTGGACGTATATATTTGGAAACGTCAATCAATCTTTACATATGGATATGCTCCTCCAAGGCGCCAAAAGCTATCATAATACGATCGATGGAATTATTGCGTGGAATAAACGTCCCGATCACTTCAAAAAAAATTGTATCGCACGCATCCCACCACTACTACCGACCGGGGTTCAGAATGCCTGAGTTTGCCAAATTACCAGTGACCGTTGTTACAGGGTTTCTCGGATCGGGGAAGACGACCCTCATTCAAAACTTAATGCGTAATACCAGCGGAAAAAGATTGGCTATAATCGTTAATGAGTTCGGTGATGTTGGTGTTGATGGTGATATTCTCAAGAATTGTGCAATACCTAATTGCCCAGCCGAAAACATTGTAGAATTAGCAAATGGTTGCATTTGCTGTACCGTTGCCGACGATTTTATTCTAACGATTGAAACGCTGATGGGCTTAAATCCTCAGCCAGACCATATTCTCATTGAGACCTCCGGCTTAGCGCTTCCAAAGCCTCTTCTAAAGGCGTTTGACTGGCCGGATATTCGGTCAAGAATCACAGTTGACGGCGTGATTGCTTTAGCTGATGCAGAGGCTGTTGCAGACGGTAGATTTGCGGCAAATGTTACCGCGGTAGAAGCACAACGTGAAACGTATGAAAGCATAGATCACGAAACACCATTGTCGGAAGTATTTGAAGATCAAATGGCATGCGCTGATCTTGTGCTTCTCACAAAACCTGATCTTGCCACTCCAGACGATATTGCCAAATCGAAAGCTTATATTTTGGATGTATCAGGCTCCCCTGTCCCGATAATTGAAGTAACAGAGGGTGATGTAAATCCTTTTGTTGTGCTCGGACTAGAGGCTGCGGCGGAAGATAGTATCGCGGCAAGAAAATCTCATCACGATGGGCTTGATGAACATGATCACGAAGATTTTGCAACCTTAGTGATTGACCTTCCTGAATTGCATGATCCTGATGAGCTTGTCACGACGATCAAAGCGCTTGCGAAAAATCAGAACATATTGCGTATTAAAGGTTTCGCATCTGTCTCAGATAAACCTATGCGACTTTTAATTCAGGCGGTTGGTACACGCGTAAGGCATCAATATGATCGCCCATGGAAACCAGACGAATTACGGCAAGGTCGATTGGTTATTATCGGAGAGCATGATAATTTTAATACAGACAAATTAAAATCTGTATTTCGCATGAATAAAAAGGAGGCCGCTGAATAGCTCCCTTATGCATGTTGTTTTTCGCGAAAAACTTCGATTAGAGGAAACCGAAACGCCAATTGACTTGGCGCAAAGCCCTGCAGATATCGTATTTTTATCTTTCTCTGATAGCGACATTGGAGCTTTTGCACAAGGATGGCATCAAGGTGGTGGACCAGAGGGCCGCTTACCAACGTTACGGCTCGCCAATTTAGCAGCACTCAAACATCCACTGTCCGTTGATACTTACATTGAGAATACATTAACGGATGCACGCGGAATAATCATTCGCCTTATCGGCGGTCGCTCTTATTGGGCATATGGACTACAACAAGTCGAGACTCTTGCAAAAAATCTTGATATCGCACTTGCCGTGCTACCCGCTGACGGGCGTTTGGATCAACAGTTGGATGCTGTATCAACTTTACCAATATCGACGTTGCGACAACTGACAGTACTTTGTGAAAAAGGCGGCGCAATGGCGGCCCAAGCAGCCCTGGCACAAATGGCACTTGCCATAGGACTTTACGCTGGACCAGTTCCGGGTTTTAAAGGGGTCCCAGATGTTGGTAGCTGGACACCTGAAGATGGTGTGTTGACGGAAGTTTCTCAACATAAGGGCATTCAACAACATATTCTGATCGTATTTTATCGATCCTATTTGGTTGCTGCTGATCTGTCACCAATTAACGCATTATTCTCCGCATTTCGATCCCTCGGATATAATGTGACAGCAATTTTTGCAGCCTCGCTGAAATCACCGCAAATGGCACAATGGATTCGATCATCTATCAAAATCATTGCACCATCAGCTATTGTTAATGCAACAGCATTCTCGGGCAAAGGTGATGATGGCACATCGCCACTGGACATTGGTGGCGTTCCCGTATTCCAAGTGGCGCTTGCAACCAATACTAGAGCAGATTGGCTGAAATCAGAGCGCGGACTGTCGCCCTCTGATCTCGCAATGCATGTTGTTCTGCCAGAAGTTGACGGGCGTATTTTTGCAGGCGTCACGTCATTTAAGGAACCAGAAGTAAAAGACCCTCATCTGGAATATTCGCGCTTTGCGCACGCTGCGGCACCTGATCGTATAGAAGCGGTAGCCTCGCGCGTTGATGGTTGGTTGAAACTGGCAGAGTTACCGCCGGTTAAGCGACGTATTGCACTGGTTTTGTCGACGTATCCAAGCAAGAATTGGAACAGGGGACATGCGGTTGGACTGGATACATTGCAGTCTGCAAAGGCAATTCTTAATGACTTGAAAGAGGCTGGGTATAATGTGCCGTTGCAATCCATTGCGCTCGAACACGCACTACCAAATATCGTCGTGCCGTGGTCTTTAAAAAAATATAAAGAGTCATTGCTAAACCTACCTCAAGAATTGCAAAAGGATCTTCAAGACGCATGGGGAGCACCAGAAAACGACTCAACTGTTGTCGATGGTCACTTTCAATTTCGTGCAGTTCAAAAAGAAAATGTCATTATCGCGTTTCAACCTGAACGCGGACGACCGGCAAACCGAGAAGATGAATATCATGATCTCTCACAAACACCGCAGCATGTTTATGTTGCGTTTTATCTATGGCTTCAAAGTAATAGTGAAGCACTTGTTCACATCGGGGCACATGGCACATTAGAATGGCTGCCGGGTAAATCTGTCGCACTATCAAAGACGTGTTGGCCGGATGTGCTTACAGGACAAATGCCGGTAATTTATCCTTTCATTGTAAATGATCCTGGTGAGGCAGCCCAAGCAAAAAGGCGATTAGGAGCCGTTACATTAGGCCATGTCCCTCCGCCGTTAGCACGTAGCGAAACTCCTGATCAGCTTATGCGTTTGGAGGCACTTCTTGATGAGTTCTCCAATGCTGATGGCCTTGACTTCAAGCGGCGTGAGCGATTACAAGGCGATATTCTGACAGAGGCGGAACGACTGGGCATTAAACAAGATAATCAGTCCGTTTGTAAAACTACGGCCGTGCAGCGCATAGATCGCTTTGTCTGTGATGTAAAAAATAGCCAGTTTGGAGAAGGTCTACATATCTGGGGACAGACCACAGAGGCATCGGCAGAACTAGAAACGGCATCATCGGCAGCGGCAGAAAAAGTAGCACTTCTAAATGCGCTAAATGGGAAATGGATTGCGCCCGGCCCATCAGGATCGCCTTACCGAGGAAGGCTAGATGTATTGCCGACAGGACGAAACCTTTATACGATTGATCCAAGAGCGGTTCCAACGCGAGCGGCTTTTTCACAAGGTGTGCGATTAGCTAATGAATTTATTCGGCATCATGTTCAAAAAGAAGGTAATTGGCCAAAAGCATTAGTGCTGGATCTTTGGGGATCGGCGACAATACGCACAGCGGGCGAAGAGTTCTCAATGGCACTGAGTCTATTGGGGGTCTTGCCTGTCTGGGATGATAAAACAGAACGTGTGTCAGGCATAGAGGTCTTACCAATTTCTGACCTCGATCGACCGCGAATCGATGTAACAATCCGAGTTTCGGGTTTATTTCGAGATGTATTTCCGTCGCTATCCCTGATTTTTAATCAGGCAATTGGAGCACTTGTTGAGCGTGATGAAGCACCGGACTGGAACCCATTCGCAGGACAATGCGGTCTCAATCGACTTTATGGACCTGCGCCAGGGAAATTTGGTTTAGGAATAGGCGCGTTTGCAAGCGATTATAGTTTCGAAGCACGTCAGGCAGCAGGAGAGGCATGGATAAATGCGAGTTCATGGGCGTTAGATGGTACGCATGCCGAACAAGATATTCAAGGAATAACACAACGTGTTGCTGCTGCAGATAGTTTTGTTCATTTACAGGATTTGCCCGAAACTGATTTACTGCTTGCGACTGATTACGCCGCACATGAAGCAGGGTTTGCTGCAGCCCAAAAGGTTGTAGGTGGAAATGCCCAACTTTACCACATTGATAACACTAATCCAGCACAACCGCAAACACGCGAGTTATCAACCGAGATCGCGCGTGTGGTTCATGCGCGTGCAGCGCATCCAGAATGGATTGCAGGTATGCGTAAACACGGGTTTCGGGGGGCGGCTGAGATTGCTGCAACACTTGATCATATGGCGGCCTTCGCTCGACTTGCCGATGTGGTCGCGCCGCAACTCTTTGATGTTTTTCACGACGCAACACTCGGTGATCCGGTAACGAACGTATTTATTGCCGATGCTAATCCAGAAGCGCATGCAGCGATGCGGATTCAATTTGCTGAATTATTGCGCGCAGGGCTTTGGACGACAAAAAGTAACTCCATTCGTGCAGATCTGGAGTCGGCAGCATGAATAAAACCAAAATATTTGGATGGTGCCCGGGTGTTTACCAACCAATGGAAGTTGAAGATGGTCTATTGGCACGTATTCGCCCGCATTTGTCTCGTTTAACGGTAAGCCAAGCATTTGTTCTTTGTGAACTGGCCGAGAATTACGGCAATGGATTAGTTGAGATGACCAAACGGAGTAATTTTCAAATTCGCGGACTGACGAACTTTACCTATACAAAATTCCTGAAGGGTCTTCGCGACATTGGTCTCTTAGATGAAAACCTCACGATGGAGCAAAAGCGGAATGTCATTGTAACACCGTTTTGGGAGCCTTATGATGAAAATTACCGGATCGCGAATGAATTGGTTGAACGACTGTCGGAAATACCAATTCTTCCAGCAAAATTTGGATTTGTAATTGATGCAGCAAACCAACCTTATCTTACGACGGCATCGGGCGATATTCGCATTGAGCGCAGCATTGATGGATTAGTTTTGCGAGCTGATGGTGCGGCGCTTGGTATGAGGGTGACAGTGGATAATGCGGTTGATTCGTTAATTGAAATGGCAAGCTGGTTTGAAGAAAATAAAACATCAGAGTTTCGCAGGATGAAGCATATTGTTGCAAAAAACCTATTGCCTAGTAAATGGATGCAGACCATGCCACTATCCGTTACCAATCTTCCTGCGGCAGGATACCATAGAATGGGACAAATAGTTTCCGTTCCACGCGCACGCTTTAAAGCAACCGATCTCACATCTTTAATTTCAACATACCGAATGAGCGAAATTCGCTTAACACCATGGCGTATGCTCTTGTTCGTTAATGGTATTGTTCGTAATCCTGATCGTGCGCTCAAGTGCGTCTATAGAGAATTAGCAGAAGCACAGTGAATCAAATGCCTTACTCTTATGAAACAAATGGTGAAGTAATTTACAAAAAATCATTTGCCACAATTCGCGCGGAAGCAGACCTTTCTAGGTTTTCAACTCATGAAGAACAGATTGCAGTCCGCATGATTCATGCATCGGGCCAGGTTGGGTTAGCACACGATATTCGATTTTCGGTGGGTTTTGTTAATGCATCTGTACAGACACTCAAATCGGGCGGGGCCATTCTTTGTGACACGCGAATGGTTAGCGAGGGTATTACACAATCTCGGCTACCTGCGAACAATGATATTGTTTGTACACTTAATGATCCCCGAGTTCCCAATCTGGCAATGCAAATGCAAAACACGCGGTCAGCTGCTGGTTTAGAATTATGGGAAGAGCATTTAAATGGCGCACTTGTCGCCATCGGCAATGCGCCGACGGCCTTATTTCATCTACTTAATATGTTAGAGGACTCAAGTTGTCCTAGACCAGGTGCAATTATTGGATGTCCAGTTGGGTTTGTTGGTGCTGTAGAAAGCAAGCAAGCATTATGGCAAAATCAGCCCGTGCCTTGCTGCACAGTTGTTGGACGCATTGGCGGAAGCGCGATCACCGCTGCAGCCATTAACGCAGTAGCGAGTCGGCAGGAATGAAATTGGGAACAATATACGGTCTGGGAGTAGGACCAGGCGCTCCCGATTTAATGACATTGCGCGCCTGTCAACTCTTAAATAAAGTGAAATATATTGCGTTTTTCCGCAAAGCGGGCCATATGGGGCGTGCCCGCGAAATTGTCAATTCTTTTATTCAAACGAATGTGATTGAATTGCCAATGGAATATCCTGTAACAACTGAAATCCCTATTACGGATACTCGCTACGATGCGTTAATGACGGCATTTTATCAAGAATGTAAGGCGCAATTAAAAACCTTAAGTGAGAAAGGTGTCGACGTTGCGGTTTTGTGTGAAGGGGATCCATTTTTCTATGGATCTTTCATTCATCTATATTTGCGATTGAAAAGTGAAGTGCCCATTGAAGTTGTGCCCGCGGTTACGGGCATGTCCGCAGCATGGACAGCAACCGAGCATCCAATCACTTGGGGAAGCGATGTGATGAGCGTTCTCGTTGGTACCATGAATGAAGAAAATCTCGTCCAACACATGGTAAGGTGCGATGCTTTGGTTATTATGAAGGTTGGCCGGAATTTAAAAAAAATTGTGAGCGCATTAAAAACCGCAGATCGCCATAAATCTGCTTGGTTGATTGAATATGCCAGTATGGCAGAACAACGCACGCGACATATTGATAAAGTTGAGGATCAGGTGGCGCCGTATTTTTCAATTATTGTCGTACATGGTCAAGGACGACGGCATTGAAGGGTTGGCTTGCGATTGTCGGTCTTGGGCCTGGGTCGGAAAATTTGATAACGCCGCAGGTTTCAAAAAGTCTTGCTGAGGCAACGGATATTGTTGGCTATATCTCTTATGTGAATCGGCTACCTCAGAGAGAGGGCGTGATGTATCATCCGAGTGGCAATCGCGTTGAGTTAGATCGGGCAAGACAGGCGCTAGAGATGGTCGCTACGGGTCAACGTGTTGTTATTGTGACATCAGGAGATCCAGGGGTTTTTGCCATGGCATCTGCAGTATTTGAAGTTATTGATGATGGACCAAAAATCTGGTGTTCTTTTGATATTCGTGTGTTGCCGGGGGTTACGGCGATGCTTGCAGCAGCGGCGCGTATTGGCGCACCACTTGGCAATGATTTTTGTGCAATTAATTTAAGTGATAACTTAAAGCCATGGGATTTAATTGAAAAAAGACTGCGGTTAGCACTGGCTGCAGACTTTGTGATTGCATGTTACAATCCCCAATCAAAAGGAAGACCTGATGGGTTTTCTAAAGTTCTCGAAGTCCTGAACGCTGAATGTACGGGCTCTCGGGTACTTATTTTTGCGCGTGCAGTATTTACTGTGCGTGAATCTATCCGTGTTGTGCGCTTGAAGGACTGTTTGTCTGAAATGGTGGATATGCAAACACTTATATTTATTGGAGCATCAACTTCAAGAGTAATTAAACGGGAAGGTAACTGTTGGGTCTATACACCACGTGCGGTGGTGTTATGAGTAAGCCAATTCAAAATGTCTTCAGGGTTGTATGTTTGTCTTTGATGCCCAGTGGATGGGCGCTCAATCATGATCACTGGCAGACGGAGTTTACGAGCTGCCAGAATTTTTGCTTTAGCGCCAGAACCGCCAGAGTTTCTCGCAACAACAAAGTTAATTCGAAATTTGTGAAGCAGTTGCATTTCTTTTTCTACAGTAAATGGGCCGCGATCAACAATTACCTCATAGTTTTGAAATGGTATGGGCTCATTTGGTGGATCAACAAAGCGCAAAAGATAAAAATGGTGTTGGCTTACAGTGATTTTCGAAAGATGTCGTCGCCCGATGGCCAAAAATATCCGCTGTGTTGTTCCGTTAAAAGTCATTTTCAAATTTTCAATGTGACTCACATAGCGCCAATGGTCTTCTGGAGATTCTGTCCAAGGCGGGCGGGTCAGGGCAAAAATAGAAATTTTAGCTACTTTACAGGCAGCCACAGCATGTGCACTTATTTGGGTTGCAAATGGATGCGTTGCATCAATAACATGCGAAATTTGTTGCGTTTCGATAAAGTTGATCAAACCTTTCGTACCGCCAAAACCACCGATTCGAACCGGCAAAGGTTGTGGTGCAGGACGGGTGACGCGACCTGCGAACGAAACAATTCCCATAACGCCTGCGATCTTCAATTTGTGTGCGAGTGTCGTTGCCTCGGTCGTGCCGCCGAGAAGAAGTATGTTCGGTTTGATGGCTAATGATCCTTGGTTGACAATAATTGGTTTAGGAGAAGATGGACTAGATGGGCTTTCTTTAGCAAGTCGTTTGGCATTGGAAAAGGCTGAAGTGATCATGGGGCCATCGCGACATTTAGCGCTGGTTTCAACAAAAGCGTCTGAATGTGTTGAGTGGCCGATACCTTTTCATCAAGGAATAAGTCGACTTTTGGAGTTTCGCGGTCGAACAACCGTGGTGTTGACGTCAGGAGACCCATTTTGGTTTGGTGCCGGAAGCCACATAGTGAAAAATTTATCATTCCAAGAATGGCGCGCATTTCCCGCACCTTCGACTTTTGGTTGGGCAGCAAGTAACTTAGGATGGTCTCTGGAACATATCGCTATGCTTGGGCTTCATGCCGCGCCGATTTCACGTCTCAGACCGTATCTTACTGTTGGACAAAGGTTGATTGTTCTTGTTCGATCCGGGAAGGCGGTACATGAACTAGCGAACTACCTTACAGAAAATGGATTTGGATTGTCCTTGTTGTTTATAATGCAGGCGCTTGCCGGATCACGTGAGCGAATTGTAAAAGTAAAGGCGAGGAACCTTGGTAAACTAGAGATTGAAAAACCGGTCTGCGTGGCAATTGAAATTTCGGGAACTGGGCGAAGTCTTGGTTTTGCATCCGGTCGATCGAATGATTGGTTTGAAACAGACGGGCAAATCAGCAAGCGCCCCATACGTGCATTGACTCTTTCGACTCTAGCGCCTCAATATGGTGAACACTTATGGGACATTGGCGGCGGCTCCGGTTCAATTTCAATTGAGTGGCTTTTGTTACATCAGAGTTTAAATGCGACTATTATTGAAGTTAACGCCGAGCGTGCTGCACAAATTCAACGTAATGCACAACAATTGGGGGTTGATCATTTAAATGTTATCGTTGGAAAAGCGCCGGTCGCTTTGCATGAATTGATTTTACCTGATGCTGTATTTGTTGGTGGTGGGTTAGATCAAGAATTATTGAATTGGTTGATTGAGAATGTCTTGCCAGGAACGCGATTAGTGATTAACGCAGTGACACTCGAGTCGGAAGCTTTGTTAATTCAGGCACAGAGAGGACTTGGAGGAGTTCTTATGCGCGTCGGAATTTCAGAACAGACGCCGATTGGTTCGCGAACGGGATGGAAATCGAGTTACCCTGTTGTTCAATGGAGTGTTACTTTATGATCATGACGAAATTCCGATTTCGAAATCTGCATCTGTGAATTGTCGATTTAACTTCTATTGTCAGGTAGTTTGTGAGAGGTATTTGGGTGATCTGTCAATGGTATTAGACAAAACTGTAATTTCCTTGTTTAATGAATGGGCAAGGAGACAGGTCTAACTATTTCGGGGAGTCACTATAGAAAAATTTAAACAACAATTAGCTGTTGATGGATCAAGAAAGCCACTTCGTAATTTTAGTATTGGATCTGTTGCAGAAGCAACCGTTTTGATGGCGACAGGAACAAATTCCTGTCTTTTGTTACCGATAATTGATTTCTATATACCGTACAGTGATAAGTGCTTTGGCGGAAGGTAATCTATTGTGACCGTGCATTTTATTGGGGCAGGCCCCGGTGCTCCTGATCTCCTAACGCTTCGTGGACGTGATATTCTGGCGTCTTGTCAAGTATGCCTTTATGCAGGTTCACTAGTGCCGAAAGCTGTTTTGGAATATTGTCTTCCGAATACGCGAATTGTTAATACAGCGCCAATGAGCCTAGACGACATTATCAATGAAATTAAGTCTGCTCATTTTGAAAAAAAAGATATTGCTCGGCTACATTCAGGAGATCTTTCTGTTTACTCTGCACTGGGTGAACAATTACGATTGTTAAGGCAGGAAAATATACCATTTACGATTACGCCAGGTGTGCCATCATTTGCCGCAGCTGCTGCAGCATTGGGTGCAGAACTTACATTGCCCGAAGTGACACAATCTGTCGTACTAACGCGCACACAAGGTCGCGCATCGTCTATGCCTGATAACGAAGCACTTGTTAATTTTGCAAAGACTGGCGCTACACTTGCAATTCACTTGTCAATTCAAAATTTAGAACGATTAATTGCGGACATCACTCCGTACTATGGAGTAGATTGCCCCATTGCAATTATTTATCGGGCGAGTTGGCCTGATCAGAAAATTATCATGGGCACACTTGATAATATCGTGACTGATATTGATGGACAGATTGAGCGAACAGCTATGATTTTGGTTGGACCTGTGCTCAACGATCATGAATTTGCTAATAGTTGCTTGTACTCAGACAATTATGATCGGCGTTATCGGCCACGAAATGCAGAGAGCCGATGGGTTCGTTGTTTGGAAGATGAAGAACAAGTGAGTGAGAATGATTAACATTCCAGGATTGCTGATTTCTGCTCCTGCATCGGGTACTGGAAAAACAACAGTTATGCTGGGCTTATTGCGGGCGTTCACAGAACGTGGACTGAAAGTGCAACCATTTAAGTCAGGTCCAGATTATATTGACCCAGCGTTCCACAAAGTATCGGCAGGACGCAATTCGTTCAATCTTGATACGTGGGCTATGAGTGCCCGCCAAATTTCAACAATTTTGAATGAATCAGAAGGTGCCGATATTTGTGTCTGCGAAGGTTCCATGGGACTTTATGATGGTGTGGCAACATGTGGGCAAGTTGGCTTTGGCAGTAGTGCGGAGATGGCAAACTATATGGGTTGGCCGGTTATTTTAGTCCTTGATGTTGCAGGTCAGGCGCAATCGTCTGCTGCGACAGCACTTGGTTTTCGGGCTTATGATCATGAATTACCGTTAGCGGGTGTGATTTTAAATCGTGTAGCAAGTGCACGTCATGAGCGTTTAGTCCGGCTTGGAATGGAGCGAGCAGGTATTCAGGTGTTTGGTTGTCTTCCACGCCGAGGTGATCTTGCGTTGCCCGAGCGTCATTTAGGTTTAATTCAAGCAGTTGAACATACGAATTTGGAAAGCGCAATAGTTCAGTATGCCGCGTTTTTGAGAGAACATGTTAATCTTGATGAAATTATTGCAACGGCACGAAGTAAAGCTCTTACATTCGATTATGATGCAATACCACCCCCTGCACAACGTATTGCATTAGCGAATGATGCTGCATTTACTTTCACGTATCCGTATCTCGTAAAGGCTTGGCGTGCGATGGGTGCAGAAATACTACCGTTTTCACCATTAGCTAATGAACCACCACATGTAGATGCCGATTTTGTTTGGCTACCGGGCGGTTATCCTGAATTGCATGCTGGCACATTAGGATCGGCAAAAATTTTTCTTGCTGGAATAAGGCAGCATGCTGATTCAAAGCCAGTGCATGGTGAATGCGGTGGTTACATGGTCTTAGGTAATGCGCTCATTGACAAGAATGGTGTGCGACATCAAATGTCCGGTCTTCTTGGCCTTGTCACAAGTTACGAAAAACGAAAGCTTCATTTAGGATATCGGCGGGCTATATTAAGTTTACCGATGTTAGGTTTTTTATCGGGCACGGCTTTACGAGGCCATGAATTTCATTATTCAACAATACTTGAGCAACCTGATGCAAAATTGGCTTATGTGACAGATGCGGATGGTCATGCTGTCGCCGAAACGGGCTCTTATCGGGGTCATGTTACGGGGACTTTTTTTCATCTTATTGCGAAGGAATAGGATTGTTGGCGGGTTTTGTTAGCTTTGTAGGCTCTGGCCCTGGTGACCCAGATCTATTGACATTGAAAGCTGTTAAGTGTCTTCAAAAGGCGGATGCTGTTTTATTTGATGATCTTTCTGCGGGTCCAATTTTGGCGCATGTTCGCAAAGAAGCCGATTTAATAGGAGTTGGTAAACGTGCTGGACGTACATCTCCAGATCAGCGGCACGTTAGCCGTCTTCTTGTAGATTGTGCAAAACTGGATCAACGTGTTGTTCGATTGAAGTCTGGTGATAGCGGGTTATTTGGAAGACTGGAGGAAGAACTGTTAGCGCTAAGGGAGGCGAAAATTCCGTTTGAAATTATTCCCGGAGTGCCTTCGGCCTGCGCAGCAGCTGCAGAAGCTGGAATTCCCCTTACCAGACGATTGGCTGCGCGTCGGGTGCAGTTTATTACTGGTCACGATATTAAGGGAACTTTGCCAGATGATTTCAATATGAGTTCTTTAACTGATCCTATGGCAACAACGGTTGTTTTTATGGGAAGACGTACGTTCCCTGATTTGGTTGAGCGGTTAATTGCACATGGATTACCAGCTGATACGCCAGCAATTCTTGCCGAAGGTATTAGCGGTTCCAATCAGCAAATTGATCGGGGTCCGATTACAGAAATTGCTCAAAGATTAAATAAAGATGGTGGAAATTTACCGGCTGTTATTTTCTATGGACCATTACTTGAATACTAAAGTTCTTTTATTTAAATGATGCGGTAATTTGGATAAATAAGATTTTATTCTTAAAGAAAGTATAGAATCAGCTTGATTTAGAGCGAGATTTAAACAAAAGATGTGCAAATTATTCACTTCGATTCAATCAAAATCAGACTAAAGACAGTTTGCTAGAAACCATCGCAACTGGAATTTACACCGAATTTGTCAGAAAGATAATGCTAATACATATTAGAACTTTGAGTTGTTGAAGGTATAAAACTGGTTCTTGCGTTTAGCAGTGCTGATTTAATTTTTCGCTTATGTTACTTTTGTTTCTGGCGCATGATGTACATTTGTTTTTTAAAGTGCTTCCTCTTGTTATCTTTAATAAATTATTAACTTTAGGCTGATTTGTTTCATATTAGGGCTATCTTGTTTTGGTTAATGTAATTGCGGATTGTATTATTCCAAATAGCCAGGCTTATGTTGAATTATTCTCACGTTAGTGGTCTTTGACTTATTTTATGTATTTGTTGGCTGGGGTTGTGTTTTGAGTATTTTAGGTCAGGGATTTGACATTGAACCGGCTTGATCAATCTGGGCATTAATTATGGTGGTATTAGTTATTGTTCTCAGTGAGTCAGTTGCTTACTTGGGGCGGTTAGTTACTAAAAATGTTTATTTTGATTTGAATATACCGCTTAATTTAGTCAACGGCTATTTGCTTTCAAAGGGTAATTTAAAATGACCAATTTGGCATTCAACCAAGCAATGCATGATAGATGTATGAATGTTAATTAAAGAACTTTGGTTAATTGGTATTGGGACGGGGTCAGAAAAGCATTTAACTCTTGAAGGGTGCGAGGCTATTCGCCAGGTACCTTTTGTTTTAATTCCAAATAAAGGCAAAGATAAAGCGGCATTGATTGAGCTGCGAATGAAAATTCTTGATGCTTGTAGGTTTAACGGTGAAATAATACTATTTGATTATCCTGTACGAGACTCTCGGTTACCGTATGATGAGCGTGTAAAGTTATGGCATCAAGAAATTTCTAAACAGTGGAAGGCAGCTGTATCCGGCGTTCAAGGAGAGGGGAAGGTTGCACTTTTGGTTTGGGGAGACCCGTCACTTTATGATAGTACAATTCGAATTGCCAAGTACTTAGTGCCGCCTCCATGTCTTCATGTTATTCCAGGTATTACGGCTATTCAGGCTTTAACAGCTGCACATAAAATTACACTAAATTCACTTGCGGGATCGGTGAAAATTACGACCGGGCGACGTTTAAAGAATGAAGGTTGGCCAGATGATGTGGATACAGTTGTTGTGATGTTGGATGGTGAAACAGGTTTTATTGAACATAATAAACAGGATTTGAAAATTTGGTGGGGTGCATATTTGGGAAGCACTGAGCAAGTAATTTTTCATGGCAATTTGCCAATAAATTCAAAATTAATCATTTCAAAGAGACATGAATTACGGGCGCGAAATGGTTGGATAATGGATACATATTTAATGCGAAGAACTTAAGTAGCGTAATTTTTTAGATTGTTGATTTAGAATAAGGTAAACATTCGTTAAGGGCACATGCAATTATACAATACGTGACTCCTCCACAAGCCTATCTTTGCTCGATCAGAAGCGATTAAGATGTTCGACAAATGAGGCGGGGCTGGAATTCAGATCGGCGCCCTGATCTTTTGGATGATTAATTTAGTGTTGGTGGTTGTCTTTGCTTTTCAATTTATTCGCCCAACGGAAAAGTGATACCACTCGCACGAAGCCTGCAATATTTCATATAACAGGCAGAATAAAGCAATGGAAATTACTTTAGAAGTTACCCCGCCCACCTGTCTAGGTCACTACTGGAGGCTGACCAACCTCCCACAAATTTCAGAATCGGTCACACCCTCGTAATGTCATTTAGGGTTGATAAGTCCCAATATAATTCAGTGCAAGCCGTACACACTTCAGAATATATCTAGTGTCTGTTAAAAAACCACTATTTTTCTTAAATTTCAAGAGTTTACCATGCATAAAAGTATATTTTTCAACGTGTTGACTTAACCGAAATATGTGGATGCCTTTTCTTCAATTTAGCGAAGATTGGCTGATTCAATGGAAATCATGTAAGATATTAAGAAATTGTACCAAATATCGGAAATCTTCGTCAGAACAAACGCATCAGAAAAGTACATGTTTTCAATATTTTACCAGTGAATTTAGGGTTTTTTAACGGACACTATCTAGCTTATTGCCCAATTAAGACCTACCGCATCGTCGCAAGACTTCAATGACTGGCTGCAAGAAACTCTGCAGGAATTGGATGAGTGTCTATTGCGCACAAAAGAAGAGAAAATTGGTGATCCCTTAGATGTTGCTTTGATCAAGGCAAGGGAATTACTCGCGAATATCTCCACTATTGTAATCGATCGCCCTGAAGTTTATCCCATGCAGGAGGGCAGCATAACTATTGATTTTCGCAGTTTGCGCAGCGGTAAGAGTGGAGTCTTTTTCGTGATTCAACACGATGGCTCTGGAGCACTTTACCATCGAACTGCAAAAATACCCGGACGAGCAATAATCGAAATATTCACATCAAATTTCTAGAATGGGTGCTGAAATACGAATTTCATTCGTGTTTATGTACAAAATAAATCAAAGAATTTGTTAACTTTGGCGTAAACAAGGTTTTGACGAATTTGCGATATCTTAAAGTCAAGACGTCAGTTAACTTGCTCGGGACGGCCTTCAGTCAAGAGAGCATATAAAGTTGTTGAGTCGAAATTTGCGCGTAGTTTTGTGCAAAATTCTGAATCACGTAGTGTACGAGAAACTAACGCGAGCGCTTTGAGGTGATCAACACCTGCATCTTTCGGTGCAAAAAGCGCAAACGCAATGTCAACAGGTTGGCGATCAACAGCGCCAAATTCGATTGGTTTTTCCAATAAAACAAAAATACCAATGACTTCGCTGAGGTCTGCGAGACGGGCATGCGGTAAAGCCACACCTTTTCCCACCCCTGTTGGGCCAAGGTTCTCACGCTCAATAAGAGCGTCTAACGTCAAGCTTGCCTTTATTCCATAAGCAGATTCCGCTAACTCGCCAATATTTTGAAACAATCGCTTCTTGCTTGAAATGCCCGCCAACACCTTAATAGCTTCAGGTTTTAGAATGCTAGAAAGCTCCATTTAATTTTGCTCCCGGTAGACTAAATTGATCACACTCAAATCACGCTTGAGTTCCGGGATCAATCCAACCGATATTTCCATCGTCTCTTTGATAAACAACATTAATCGTACTCTTTGCTTCATTACGAAAAACCAAAACTGAAGAGCCCGCGAGTTCCATTTGCATAACAGCTTCGCCAACCGATAATAATGGAATTTGTGTCTCCATTTCAGCAATAATAATGGGTTGTAATGAATTCTGCTTATTTTCTTCACCTGATTCATCAGAAGTCAGAATATATGATGACCCCACGAATTTCTCAACGGGCTCAGTACGCTTTTTATGATGATCTTTTAATCTTCTCTTATAGCGCCTCAGTTGCTTTTCCATCTTCTGACAGCATGAGTCGAATGCAGTATAAATTCCTGTAGAGTGTGCTTTTGCTTGCACTGTTAATCCTGTCGATAAATGTACCGACGCCTCACAAATATACTCATGCGCTAACTTCGAAAAAACAACCGATGCGTTCGTCGGGCGCTCCGCATATTTTTCAATCACTGATCCAAGCTCAACTTTGACGTGGTTCTTTAAAGACACTCCGACGTCAATGTGTTTTCCAGAGATTTCATAACGCATTTCAATTCCTTGTATATTTGATTAAATGACCTTGGAAATATGAACGAAACTGGGATGATTTCCAGAAGGATCTGAATCCTAATAATTTGATGACTATCATATATAGTGATCTCAATATGAAGATGTTCACGTACATCAAATTTTGCGATATTGATCGACAAAAATGTATAGCATGAACAAAAACATCCCGTCATACGATCAATAACTTATGACATACCTCTTATAGTGACCGTATCATGAAAATCGAAAATTATCACCAAGATAAACTTGTCTTACATTTTCGTTCTCAACAACATCCGCTGGCGTTCCAGACATTAATACTTTACCGTCATTTAGAATATAAGCACGATCAACGATCTCTAAAGCCTCACGAACATTATGGTCAGTAATTAAAACACCAATACCACGATTCGTTAAATTCGCCACTAATTGACGTATGTCGCCAACCGAAATAGGATCCACGCCAGCAAAAGGTTCATCAAGTAAAAGGTACTTCGGGTCCGCTGCAAGACAACGGGCAATTTCCACTCGTCGTCTTTCCCCTCCGGATAAAGCAAGCGCCGAAACGCGACGTAAGTGCTCAATTGAGAATTCAGATAATAATTCCTCGATCCGCTCGCGGCGTTTATGACGATCAGCTTGTGTAATATCCAAGATCGAACGGATGTTATCTTCAACATCCAAACCACGAAAGATCGACATCTCTTGTGGCAAATACCCAAGCCCGATTCGTGCCCGCCGATACATTGGTAAAGATGTCACATCTTTCCCATCAACATGGACACGACCTGCATCGGGAATAACAAGACCAGCAATAGCGTAGAACGTTGTTGTTTTGCCTGAACCGTTTGGACCAAGCAATGCAACAACTTCACCCTTGTTGAGAGATATTGTGACATCACGAATGACAACACGTTTTCGAAAAGACTTGCGCAGCTTATCAACACGGAGACCACCAGTACCTTCCGTTATTTTTAAATCAGGACCAGCCATTACTCATTCTCATCTTGCAGTATTGCGGTCACACGACCAACCATCTCAGCTGTCCCTTGGACAAGATTAACAGTCATCTCATCGGCAGCAAGAGTGCCAACAAGCTGTTCAAAAAGAACATTGCCTTTCATTGTGATAATACCATCGTCAACATTATAGTCTGCTTGATCTGCTTCCGCAGCATCCCGCCCTCTCACAAGAAGAACACCACCTGTTGCTTGTAACTGTGATATAGAACCTGTTGATTCACCATAAACAACTATAACACTTGGTGCACTTAACATCATGTCACCTTGAGAAATAGAAACATTTCCAGAGAAGACAGCTTTTCTTGATGTTTGATCTATGGCTAATTCGTCGGCAGATAATTCAACCGGCAAACTGGTATCTAACTTAATTGAACCAAATAATAGTTCTTGCGCTGATACAGTTCCGCTGACACCACTGAAAACAATAGATACCAAACAGTAGAATAGGAATTTCACAATCTATCTTTCACTTTGATGTGACGTGTATAACAGATTAACGCCTTTATTGAAGAGTAAAGTTATGTCGTTTTCCTCAGGTTTCTGGTACAAGACCAGTTCACCAGCACTTAAGAGACCCAATGGGCTACTACCTTGAATTGGCCCGTTCGTTTTTACTGAGAGTTTCTTAAATGAACTTCTGATTCCTTTTGTTTTAAGCGCATAGCCATTGTTTGTCGAGATACTTACATTACCAGTAAGTTGTGCGGTATCTCTTTTGTGATCAAAAACACCTTTTTCAGCTTGAATTTTCAAATAATTTTTTTGATCGTTAGAAAATGAAATAAGTGCCGTCAAACCCTCTGCTTCAGCGAGACGAGAAGCATTTGCAGGACGCGCAATATCAGCTGTTACTGTAATTTTCTCACCAGCATTTGTTAAGCCAACAAAAAATGGTTTTGTAACACGCTCTTCCCGCAATCGTTCAGTTGCTTCTGTTTTTTCAAAAGGAAGTGTAGTGGTTGTATTGACGCTTTGTAAAAACAAAAACATAACAGACAAAATGCCCAACGCGACTAAAGGTAATAATACCTTGAGGTAAGCAACAAGTTGTGAATATTGGTCAACTGTACCAAGTTTCATTGATCTAATCCAGCACGCAGACAATCGTGAATGTGCAACAAGCCCACTACAACTCTTGGATTGTCATTCTTTACAACAAACAAACATGTGATCTTTCGCTGATTCATCAATGAAAGAGCTTTTTCTGCCAGAGCATCAGGAGAAATAGTGGCGGGATTCGGTGTCATCACTTGTCCAGCGGTCTGTTCCAATAATCCTTCCATATTGCGCCGTAAATCACCATCCGAGATGATTCCGATCAACTGCGCCTTTGAATCAAGCACGCCGACTGTTCCAAAACTTTTTTGTGTAATTTCAATTAGTGTATCAGCCATTGACGTTGTCGCCGAAACAAGCGGTACTCTATTGTCGGTATGCATTAAATCAGCTACACGACTTAAGCGAACCCCCAATTTACCACCGGGATGAAACTTGCGAAAATGTTCTGGTGTGAACGATCTATGTTCCATGAGCGCGATTGCAAGTGCGTCTCCTAGGGCCAAAGTCATTGTGGTCGAAGATGTTGGAACAATTCCTGTTCCGCAGGCTTCTTGTGCGGCGGGCAAAACAAGTGCCACGTCAGATTGAGATAGTAATGTTGACGTCGGATTACTAGCAACGCCAATCATTGGTATCGAAAAACGCCTTGTATAAGTAATGAGGTTTGAAAGTTCTGGCGTTTCACCAGAATTCGATAGAACGAGCGCCACATCTCCTTGTGCCATCATTCCTAAGTCGCCATGCGATGCCTCAGCAGGATGAACAAAGTGCGCGGGTGTTCCAGTGGATGCAAATGTTGCCGCGATTTTTCGTGCAATATGACCAGACTTTCCCATGCCAGATACAATGACGCGGCCCGTCCCGTTTAAGAGAAGCTCAATAGCATGATCAAATGTATCGTTTAGTGATATGCTGAGCTCTTCAAGCGCAGCTGCTTCGATTCTAATGACGCGGCATGCAGTGGCCAAGTATTTTTTTGTCATTTGTGAGCAAATAAATCAACATCTTGCCATCCAGCAATGTCAAGACGTGCGCGATGAGGCAAAAAGTCAAAACATCCTTGAGCGAGCGCGTCTCGGCCTTCGCGGCTTAATTGAGCGTCTAAATGTGCTTTTATTTTGTGCAAGTAAATTACATCAGTGGCGGCGTAGTTTACCTGATCTTCTGATAGCACTTTTGTTCCCCAATCACTTGATTGTTGTAACTTGGAGATATCTATTGATAACAAAGTTCGACACAAGTCCTTTAATCCATGTTTATCCGTATTGGTTCGGGCAAGACGACTTGCAATTTTGGTGCAATAAACTGGCTTAGTTAAAACATTGAATTTAAGGAGGAGTGATGCAATATCAAAACGTCCAAAATGGAATAACTTAAGTATATTTTTGTCGATTAACATTGACGTCAAGTTGGTTGCACTTTTTTGATCTTGTTCAATTTGTACGACATGAGCATTGCCATCGCCTGTTGAAATCTGAACAACACACAGCCGATCACGATGATGATTCAATCCCATAGTCTCACAATCAACTGCGACAATTGAACTAAATTTGAATTTGTCTGGCAAATCGTTTTGATACAAAAAGTTTGTCACATCAATCACACGTGAAACCTGCTTGAATTATGAAAGACCACATTGGCCTTTCATTGTGTCTAAAGGGACATTAGCAAAAAAGTTTTATTTCAATCAAGATGTCTTGATGAGATAAGATTATCTTAATCTGAGAGTACGTGCTTACGAAAACAAGCCTCTATTATAAGTATGGAGCCTAGAACAGTTTTGTTGACTTAAATTTTATCGATGCTGGAGCTCTGCAAATGGTAATATTTGGATTTTACTCAGGAAATTAAATATCTAAAAATAAATGAACGTAGCAATATTGATTAAGTAAAACAAGTATAGTTGATTTCGAGATTTAGCAGGTTCACTCTCTAATGGCACTATCAAAATACAATATAAGTCAAAAAATTGACAGGCTATCGAATAATAAAACCCTGTAATCCCCACTGATTTTTTTTAAGCTCATTTTCATAGGCAAATAAAAAGACGAGCTATAATTGAAAGTGTTAAAGAAAGTGGGTTTCGTCAGCAAAGGCGTTACAAACCATGAGAAGCGGATTCACAAAAATGGCCGTTATACTTTGGTTGGACGCCACCATGACATACTATTAGCAACGGCACGTGCTCTTGTGAAGCAAGCCAAAATTAAACTGACGAAGTGAGAGAAAATAACAAAAATCGTCTATACGGAAATACAACTATATCATGTAATCATCCACCACGAAAGGGATATTTTGGGGTATCATAGTCCTGAATTTGGGGACGGTGGGGCCGCCAGCCATGAGCATGTGCTCATCGCCGCGCAGGAACTGCTGAATACGGTCGTCGCCGACTTTTGCGAACGCGGATAGGAAGCACCAAGACCATCCCCTCTTGATCAGGTCGATGCAGATGGAGGACAAGTTGCATAGCTTCCCGTCGTCGTCTTTAATGTTGCGAATCGTATCTCAATCATATTGCCCAAGTCTCTGATTGCACAGATCGACTCAATCACCTACAATCGCTCAACCTTTTTTGCCGAGGTGGCGCGCGATCGGATTATATCCCTAGCGACCCCCGTGCTTCATAAACAGCCAACAGCAATTCGTTACGTATTCTCTCAGCGCGCCCTGCCCTGTAAGAAAGTCTGTTCGTAATATCACTGAAGGAGAAATTTTAGCGTACACTTTTTATCGCTATTGTTTATGATCGACTTGTAAGCCGTTGATCTGCCAGTGATTCCCGCTAACTCGAGTGAATAATAACGAGTGTCATTCGAACTCTAAGTCTTTGAGAAAACTAGAAAAAATGTTCCATAAATAATATTAAAGTCTCAATTTTGATGTAGAAATTTTACGAAAAATAATTTTTAAAATTGCGTAACTATATGAAAATAAAGGGGAATTATTGTTGATCTGCCCATATACATGCAATAAAGAATACTCTTGGTAAATAGATCTCAATGAATGAAATTTAATTCTGCTAAACGAACTTTTGAGATTTCACGCAAGGGCGCGATTGCCCATTCATTCACCGGCGATAGCAGTACCCTCAAAAGAAGATGCCCCCGACCACACAATACGTTGTTTATGGCCGAAATGATACACAACCCCGAAATGACCGTATTCTGTGGCCGCCTGAACAAAAAGCGAAAAGTCGCCCTCGTCGCCGTCATGCGGAAACTCAGCGTCATCGCGAACATCTTGTTGCACGATGGACGCTGTTGGAAAGAGCAAACGCTACTTACAGGGATCAGACCGACCATCCTATCATCGGATGTACTTTGGTTCCGAGATTACCCGAGATTCCCGATTCGATCAGACTGTCGGGTTTCTATCCGTAGATAATTTACGAATAAGTATGGAAAATCCCAAGAAAGTCAATTTCGGGGATTGCCGGTTAACGTTGATGCTTAGCGTCACTTTTTTAATTCGGGTTTTTCAATCTAAAAATTATCATGCCTGATTGGTACATGTATGTCTGATTGAAGTGAAAATGACCCGCATGACATCATGAAAAAAGTTATTGAGAATTACTCTTTCCAAACGCCCCTATTTGCACGTATCCGAAATCAATGATATCAGGAAATCATCCGTCTTTATCGCGTACTTTTCAGGAGTCCGCTCATGAACCGCCAACGCCTGCCCACGGGCATTCAGGATTTCGAAACCATTCGGAGCGAAAACTTCTATTACGTCGATAAGACTTCCCTTATTCAGCAGCTTGTGGACGATGGCCGTCATTACTTTCTCTCTCGGCCACGGCGGTTTGGCAAGAGTTTGCTGGTGGATACGATTAAGG
>JAPORV010000192.1 GCA_026710055.1 Aestuariivita sp. | reverse complement strand
GTTCTATCCCACGCCTGAAGTTGGGGACCCCAACCTCAGAAAACGGCCCTGCTCAAACCCATGGGATTTTTGTTGTTGTTGGTGTGTCCGGCTACTCTATCATATCAGGATACATCAAAACAACATGTCTGCGGCTTTAAACATCAATACAATGATGTTGGTATACTAGATGTAGTGTTGAACACTATAACTACCTGATTTCTAAAGCCTATTATCTCAACCGGATCGTGTTTCTATTGTTCCGTCTGGTCTAGTTAATACTATCTGAAAACTCTCTCTTACTTCAATAGTTTCTTCAAATTTAACAGGAGGACGTTGTTTTGGAGGTCTGATTTTTCTCCAGTCTTTTTTAATCTGCCGCAAACCTTTGAAACCCAAAGTGATTAGATTAATCAAAGAAATGATTTCTCTTATAGAATCTATAAATTCTAAAAATCTAGTTATGAAATTAGATTCTCGATATTCAAAAGTGCTTTGTAGTTTATCCGTCATTCCATAAATTCCTATTTTTAGATAGTTAGGGGCGATTGACCAGATAAAGAACATATTGCCGATATTCTCAATTCTACCCACTTTATTATTTCTCATAAAAACACGTTACGTTTTTGTCGACCGAACGACGACCTCCTCCGGGAAATTTTTTATCCAAAATCGCCCATTGCTGCTTAAAACCGATTTCACTGCAGAGGTTTGATCAAAGGTAATTGTCGACAAATGGTAGAGAGTTAGTACTTCTTCTTGAAATTCTTGATCGTTTTCTAGATCAACGATCTCAAGACGCTGCTGTCTGGCCTCATCGCGGTCAATACGCTTTCCGTGACTACCGTGATGACTTCCTCCGAAATGCTCTGATACCAAATGCGCAAGATTTTCCGAATCTAGATGTTTTGAAAACATGTACTTTCGCAACCAGTCCTTAACAAGAGTCTGGCCATAAGATATGGCTTTTTGGGCTTCCTGAATCAGCGCAGGCCCAAACGATCGGAGCACTGGCGCCCAGGCATGAGCTAATTCAGGGTTATTGATTATTTCTTCTTTCGCTTCCTTGAATTGATCGACGATAGAATGCGCTGAAAACGGTCGGTTTCCGACGATAAGCTGCGGGTCTGTAGGTCCCAGTTGGCTTTGCCTACCCATGATGATCCTGTCGCACCCCAGTGCTATCATTGTTCCTGCCGACATCGCGTAGGTAGGAACAAGAAAATCGATATCGGAAAACTTGCTTCGAAGATAGTCGACGATAGTATGTGCAGCCTCTGCCTGTCCTCCGGGAGTATGGAAAATCAGCAGCAATCCTTTACTGAAGTCATGACCCCGAATTCCGGCCATGAAGCCATTTATATCTTCCAGGTTGATTGTCGTATATAGACCTGGAATTTGAGGCTTTTGTAGGAAACTCGAAGCGTAGTACAGAACGTTACGGTTACGGATCTCGGAGATACGCGATATGCACTGTCTCGCTTTATTGGAGATGAACTCGCCCCGACTGCCAGGATCTTGGCTGTCCAGTTCATCCAGAAGATCTGACCAACTCGGCATTTACCAATTTCTCGTTATCTTAAGACCTATTGGATTGTCCCAAGCATATCGGGGTTGAATAACTTCGTCCGTGTCCAAAATGTCGGAAATACTGGCCAAGTCGGCAAGACGCATGCTTTCCTCATATTGCTGTTTCGCTTTTTCAATAAGTTGAAAGATTTCGATTTCGCTTGGACGGAGCCGGTTTTGATCTTCATTTGATTCAACCATGTATTTTTCTCCTGTCTTGGTAATTGGTAGTCGGTAGTCGGTAGTTATAGTTTTGCTAAAATGAGGTAGAATTTTTATTTTAAACGTTTTTTGCTAAAACGCTATAGGGGGCGCAAAATTATTTTTAAATTTATTTCATCCTAAAACGATTGCGTAAGGTCAAGAGTACGAGAAACAGCAAAATCGTACCTAGAATAGTCTGCGCTGTTCCCACAAGCGAAAATAACCAGGGTGCATGATTAAGGGAAGCTTTAAGTTGTCCGTACGAACTATTTAGATAACCGTCTGAAGATCCTAAACGGAAAAACGCCAAAGAATTAGAAAAGCTAATCCATAAACTATTTAAAGCGGTTAGTCCAAGATCGTTGCATTTTTCATAACACGCTGTAAATAACAGTGCGATTGCACCTAAGCCAATATGCCCAGCCCACCAGCTAAGAGCACGTCCAAATATCCCCAACCATAATCACAAAAGACGTCAAAAAACCAATTTGCTATAAACGAGGGCCATTTGTATCCTTCGCATGAACGTTGAGCTCGCATACGGAGACGGTAGAACGTGTGTTGTTCGGACCATTTTTCTTGCTTGCCCATAACGAGGGCTAAACGATCCCATGCTCGAATAGCTTTTTCTGATTTTTTAGATAAAGAACCTGGGTCTTCTTTGTTTATTAGACGCCAGCGATAAGAGTTTTCTGCGGCAGACCAATCTGCATTATTGAAATTAACATCTTCGTAGATTTCAGTTTCAAAAAACTCTGGAGGTTCTCCAAACTTTGCTTTGCGAAATGAAATAGCATCTTGAAATTTTGCGTCATTAAAATTTGCCCCTGATTTAAAATAAGTTTCTTCAAATCTTGCATTACCGCAAAATTCAGTTTCATTAAATTCAATATATCGAGCCGCTTGCAAAAATAACTGGAGAGGAGCAAGAGTAGCATAATTCCTGCAAAGACAACATAGGGTCCAACACACTTTCAAGGCCTTGCCCGATTTTCCCGACCGAATCGGCGAACAGGACCGT
>JAPORV010000503.1 GCA_026710055.1 Aestuariivita sp. | reverse complement strand
TGCGGTAAAATTCCCCAATAAATTTGATATTGCGATGAAAAATATTCATATTTTTCTCTTGGCAGTCGCCAGAAAAGGGGGGTTTTTTAACAGACACTATCTATCAATACAATAAAAATGGTATACTAGTGTACCAACTGCATTGAATTGATGGAAATATCACTTTCATTTTTGACGTACATTTTCCGTTCACAAAGCTGGATAGCTGAAAAATCTATGGTCCTCACAAATTATAAACCATCAATTCAATAATTTCCGGATACTAGGCTTTGAACCTCATTTCTTCAGCGATCCAAAGGTTCTCGGCAGAGAAATCATTGAGATGAATGAAAGCCGCCCTGTCGACGAGCATGTGGCTATCGCAATTCTACCCAACGGTGACTTCGAAGACCTAAGACTGGATGAGAAGTACGATCTGCGTGGCCTTGGCGCGGAAAAGATAATTGTCGTTCGGTCTGATCGTAGTTTTCGACTGAAGATTGACGATCGGGACTTAGAGTGGCCGAGAGCGTGTGTCAGCGGTTTCAAACTCAAAAAGATCGCGGCGCTGCCGTCCGGCTATACGCTTTGGCTGCAGGTTCGTGGGGGCCATGATCTTGAGGTTGCTGATGATGATCTGATCAATCTGGATCAGCCGAGAGTGGAGAGATTCTTTTCGCTTCAAGCGCAGCCAATCTGCATCTACGTCAACAGCCGCGAGAAGTTCGTCGATCCGGGGTCACTGTCCTTCATGGACCTAGTGAAGTTAGCGTTTCCAGATGCGACGCCCGGCCCAAACACTGCCTACACAGTCAGCTTTTACAAAGGCCCAGGCTCCGATCCCGAAGGAACGCTTGTGAAGGGCGAGACCACGAAACTCAAGAAGGGAATGGTGTTCAATGTCTCCGAAACTGACAAATCTTAGGTCTGACGTAGCTCGGCTCATTGAAGATGGATATGAAGCGAGTATCGAACAAAACTATCTAGTTGTACGTAACGTTTCCTATGTCGATGCGTCGAAACGGGTCAGACGCGGTACGTTGATTTCGACTCTTGCCGGCTCCGTATCGGAGGTGGCAAGGCCGGACACTCACGTCATTATGTTTGAAGGCCAGTACCCTTGCAACGCTGATGGACAGGCGATCGAGGCAATTCGAAATAGTAGCGGGAGGATTGTAATATCGACTGGATTGGTCGCCGATCACCGGTTTTCGAGCAAACCCAAATTGGGTTATCTGGACTATCATGAGAAGATTACTACTTACGCGACGATCATCTCCAGCCCTGCTGCAGTTCTTGAAAAAGATGCCACTCCCAGAACTTTCAGGGTAGTGAAGTCCCCTGACGACTCGCCCTTCGTCTACTTTGACAACGCTTCTGGACGCGCGGGCATCTCTTCTGTCACTGAGAAGTTAAAAGCCAAGTCGATCGCAATCATTGGTTTGGGAGGAACTGGTTCTTATGTGCTCGACTTTGTATCCAAAACCCCGGTCGACGAAATTCATTTAATCGATGGAGATCCATTTGAGCAGCACAATGCATTTCGAGCCTCGGGTGCAGCTTCTATCGATTCGCTTCGTCAGCAGCCTTTCAAAGTCGACTACTTCGTCGAGATCTACGGGCGAATGCACAAAGGCATTGTGCCGCATCGTTGCTTCATAACGCCCGACAATCTCGAGCTGTTGAATGACGTTGATATGGTCTTCATCTGCATTGATGCACAAGCGATCAAAGAACCAATTATTCAGGCTCTCGAAGTACAACAGACGCCTTTCATTGATGTTGGAATGGGCGTGGAACTTGTTGATGGAGGTCTCACAGCGATGCTCCGAACGACAACAAGTACGCCCGATCATCGGGATCATGTACGGGAGAAAAATCGGATCCCTATGGCTTCCGACGATAAGAATGCGCTGTACGCTCAGAACATTCAAATCAGCGAGCTGAATGCGATGAATGCATGTTTGGCAGTCATTCGCTGGAAGAAATTATGGGGATTCTATCGCGACACGAAGAACGAGTATTTTAGCATATTTGCCTTGGATGGTAACCACATCATCAACGAGGATGAAGAGCTATGAAGGTGGACCGTCTTGAACATCGCTTTGTCGCGAGTGTCCCAGAGCAGATAGATCCTGGCTTTCTGTATATCTCCCTCGATTTCGCAACTATGATGCACCGTTGTGCCTGTGGATGCGGTCGAGAGGTTGTAACTCCACTTTCTCCGAAAGATTGGCGAATGACTTATGATGGCCAGTCGGTGTCTGTGCATCCATCTGTAGGCAGTTGGTCCCTACCTTGTCGCTCGCACTACGTGATCAAGCAAGGCAAAATTCGTTGGGCCGGAGATTGGTCCGATGAACAAGTCGAAATAGGGCGACGCGCCGATTTGCTCAGAAAACGCGGCAACAACCCAGAACCATGGCAATCTACCGAACAACCTCAAATTGAGGAAAAGATGGATGAGCAGCCTAGCTTGCTCGGGAAACTGTGGACCTTTTTGTTTAAAACTAACTAGTGTCTGTTAAAAAACCCCCCTTTTCTGGCGACTGCCAAGAGAAAAATATGAATATTTTTCATCGCAATATCAAATTTATTGGGGAATTTTACTGCACAACTGCTAATTACCCGATGTCCGGTGGCCTCATCAGGCCGACATTTCCGCTAAAATGACGCAGCAGACGGACTCCGCCTGTCCAGTCAGAAGCCTGTTTTTTTTGAATTGATGATTAAGCAGCGCGACGTTGCTGGCGCTTCAGACGCTCTCGCTCCTTCTCACGAATAAAACGTCCCAG
>JAPORV010000099.1 GCA_026710055.1 Aestuariivita sp. | reverse complement strand
ACACCTTTCAGGTGGTCCCTGACGCCCACCCCGTGCTCACACTCGTCTTTCCATCATTCAGTGTTATTTTTTTCATCGGGTTTTTCAATCCGAGGGTTGTCATGCCTGCTGGGTAGGTGGATATTTTGTGGCCGCAAAAATCACCCGCACGGCATCATGAAAAAAAGTTAGCGGGAATGACTGGCGAATAGCGTTGACTACTTTCATCTAAGTGAGTAGCTACTATATGCAAAAAACACTTTTAACATCAAGGTTACAAAAATAATCTGAGCTATTTGTTAGAAGTACGGAAATTGTTGCTGATAGATGATGATCTAAAAACGAATTGTTGTTCTGACTTCTAAAGTGAGGTGTCAAACGAGTGATTAAAGAAACTACTTCGCATATTATCTACACTAAAGTAGATGAAGCGCCCGAATTGGCATCAGCATCGCTTTTGCCAATCATTCAGCGTTTTGCAAGTGCGGCAAATATTCGTGTTGGTACCAGAGATATTTCGCTCGCAGGTCGCATACTTGCAGCTTTTTCAGACCGCTTACCACAAATGCAAAAGCAAGATGATGACTTGGCAGCACTTGGCTTATTGGTGAAGTCACCACGCGCAAATGTCATTAAGTTGCCAAATATTTCAGCCTCGGTGCCGCAACTCCTAGCAGCCATCAGTGAGTTACAACAACAGGGTTATTCAATTCCGGATTATCCAGAGAATCCGCAGACATCTGATGAGAAACAGGTTCGAAAGATATTTGATTCCGTTAAAGGGTCCGCGGTTAATCCAGTTTTGCGAGAGGGGAATTCAGACCGCCGTGCGGCGAAAGCTGTGAAAGCTTTTGCAAAAGCTAATCCACACAAAATGGGTGACTGGCGTGCCGATTCACGGACACACGTTGCGACCATGTCAAATGGTGATTTTTTCTCGAACGAAGTTTCGCAAACACTGACGCGTAATTGTGTTGCGCAAATCGTATTTATTGCTTCTGATGGCACACAAACTATCCTTAAGGACAGGTTGAATTTTGAAGTTGGTACAATTGTAGATACAACATTTATGTCGGCTAAGGCTCTTGACACCTTTATTGATGAGGAAATCAAAACTACTGCTTCACAAGATTTGCTTTTTTCTGTGCATCTAAAAGCCACAATGATGAAAGTGTCTGATCCGATCATTTTTGGTCGTGTTATTAAGAGATTTTTATTTCCGGTATTTGAGAAATTTGGTGATGAAATGTCATCCTTGGGAGTGAATCCAAATTCTGGACTTGCAGATTTACTATCGCGTGTGAAGGAAAACAGCAAAATTACGACCGAGATAAATGATGTACTGAATGATCGCCCCCCACTTTATATGGTTGACTCGGAACAGGGGATTACGAATCTTCATGTTCCTTCTGATGTGATTATTGATGCATCAATGCCAGCACTTATTCGAGCGGGCGGGAAAGGCTGGGGGCCAGATGGGAAAGAGTCCGATACTGTTTGCGTCATTCCAGACAGTTCTTATGCACCTGTTTATAAAGAGACAATCAACTTCTTCAAGAAAAACGGTAAATTGAATCCGGCAATAGCAGGTACTGTTCAAAATGTTGGACTGATGGCGCAAAAAGCTGAGGAATACGGATCGCATCCAACGACTTTTGAAATTCAACAGGATGGACAAGTTAGCGTAATTTTAGATCATACGACTGTATTGACTGAGCATTCAGTGGAAGCTGGTGATATTTGGCGGTTAGCTTCAACCCGCAAAGCACCGATTGAAGATTGGGTAAGACTGGCAATTGACCGGCAACGTTCGGAAGGTTGCGAGGCAATTTTTTGGCTTGATTCCAACCGCTCTCATGACGCTGAATTGATAAAATATGTTAACGCTGGCCTAGAAAAATACGGCGCTTTTAACAAATTTAAAATAATGGCACCATCTCAAGCAACCCGAATCACACTGGAAACCATCGCGCAGGGGAAGAATTCAATTGCTGTCACTGGAAATGTATTGCGGGATTACTTGACCGATTTATTTCCAATTTTGGAATTGGCGACTTCAGCCAAAATGCTGTCAATTGTGAAGTTAATGCAGGGTGGTGGATTATTTGAGACGGGAGCGGGCGGTTCAGCGCCTAAGCATGTACAGCAACTTCTTGAGGAAAATCACCTGCGCTGGGACAGTTTAGGTGAATTCTGTGCGTTGGCTGAGAGTTTCAAGTTTCTTGCGGATGTTCAAAACAATAAAAAGGCAGGAATTCTAGGAGAAGCAGTTGAAGTTGCAACAAAAATGATACTCAACAACGGAAATTCTCCGGGGAGAAAAGTTGGACAACCTGATAACCGAGACAGTCATTATTGGTTCGCGCGTTATTGGGCTGAGGCACTTGCTGACCAAAATGATGATAATAGTCTATCACAGGAATTTACATCTATTATTAAGGTATTGTCTGACAATCAGAGGTTAATCATTGATGAACTGACATCAGGACGAGGAACGCCAATTGATTTAGGCGGATATTATCACCCAGATCCCAAAAAAGTGGCTTCAGTTATGCGCCCCTCAACGTCCTTGAACAAAATTATTGATGTTAGATGAGGTTGCTTGCTAATCAGTGAATTAAATTATTTTCCGTTGTCATTCATCTTTGTGCACCCTGCTCATTCAACAAATTACTTCTAGACAAGCCTCAAAAAGTGAGTTATGAGAGCTCGAATTGTTCTTTTTTTGATTCGGAGATTCCTCACCATGACCCCTCTTACACCGATCCGCCAGACGTTATTTTCGCCGGAAGGTCAACAGA
>JAPORV010000102.1 GCA_026710055.1 Aestuariivita sp. | reverse complement strand
TGTTCAATGATGGAAATAAGCGCACAGCCTTTCGATGCATGGATGCGGTTCTGCGATTGCATGGAACTAATATACAGTGGGATACGGAAACTGTCGGAAATAAAATCTGTGATGCTGCCGAGGGTAGGGCCGATGAAATTGGTCTTGTGGGGTGGATACGACGTCTAAGCAAGTTTCAGTAGGGCTGAAGTTGAGAGCATTATATCGCAAGTGGCATCCAGTTCCTTCATCTTTAGTAAGTGCGGGTTTTCTGCCAGAAGACTTTGAAATCTGAAAGGCGGGCCTGACTCACGGATAATTGTCTACCATCAATCAAGACAACTTTCGTTTTTGCACCTTGTTTCATGAGATTCTTGATTGCTGATTTGGAAACCCAATGCGATCGGTGAATTCTAAACCCGTTCTCAGGCGCAACCTCCGAAATCGCGTCATATAGGCGCATCAAACACAGCTCATGTCCCAGATCAGTGGTAACTTCCACATAGTGATCTTGGGCGGATAATGATAAAACGGTATTGGCGTGGGGGTACTTTTCTAAACGCTTAAGCAATACCGGTTTTTGGTGTCGGGGTTCAGTCGGGGGCTTAAGTTCTGAACGAAAAATCAGAGTTGTCAAAAAGAAAAGGATCGTTGCGCTCGGGAAACTGTATAGGAGGATAAGGGTGTGACCCGGATATCGCTGTATCGGAAGCAGGAGTGAGAGGCTAAGCAGTAGAACGACTGCCGCAATAGTCACACCAAAAATGATGCTGACCATCAGTCGGCGAGATAAAGAAAACCATGATTGCGCGTGAATTAACGCGTGAAGCCACGTTGCCATCAGGTTTGATGCAACAACAATAAGGCCCCAGTAAATGAGTCGAATCCCACTTGGCAAGGCGTCAATCGTGCCGAACGGGCCGCTCCAAAAACACAAGCTGATCGCGCCGACGTTAATTATCCAGAAAATGGGATTTTCAAGACGGGCGGCGAATAATTTCGTCGTTCTCCGCAGAATTTTCATTCGAAGACCTCTCGCTACTTGGAATTTCACGCATCGCCAATGCAATTAGCATTATTTCTACGAATAATCGTTTAGGTTTCACGAAAGAGCGGCAGGGGAAACATTGTCGATTGCCGGATGTCCGATAGCATATCCGTGTGATTATCAAACAACAAGGTATGAAGACAATGAAAAAAGTTATGACAATTATTGCCTGTTGCGGTTTTACTCTCGGGTTTGCATCGGTCACGATTTCTGGGACACTGACACTTGTTGTCAGTGATACGTCCGAAAAAGGCGACGTGCGTGCTGCTGTTTTTTCCAGTCAGACCGATTTTGAGAATGGTGACAGTTCCTTTGCGCTGAGTCGTTCAGCGACGTTGAGTGAAACCAAATTGGAGATTGAAGACTTACCGCCCGGAAATTATGGCGTTGCCGTATTTCAAGACCTAAATGGAAATGAGCAGCTAGATCGTAACCTGTTTGTTGTGCCGACCGAACCCTACGGGTTTTCGCAAAACCCGGTCATTTCATTCTCAGCACCTCATTTTGACGAGTTTGACTTTGAATTTACCGGGACACCTTTAGAGTTGAATATCGTGTTAAATGGAGGGTGACAAATGGATCGTCGATTGTTCATGAAGATGTTTGCGGGTTTGTTGACGATCTCGTCACTGCCAAAGTCATTACACGCAAAAAGTCCCATTGGAAACCAAGCGGAATTTCTTCAAGCCCTCAAAGAAAAGCCATGGCTGCTTGGATATCTTGGAACGGATCAGTTAGAAATTAGGGCTGACCTTCGTATTGTATCCGGGCGTGTGCCGAGTGAGTTGCAAGGTTACTTTTTTCGCAACGGGCCAGCGTTACATAATATTGGGCCAGATCGCTTCGAGCATTGGTTTGACGCACCGGGAATGGTTCAAAAATTCACTTTTGCCGATGGCTTAATTCGTTACCATGGGCGTCTGGTTGGAACGAGGCGAAATCGTACCGAAGCTCAACGCGGCAATATTCTTTTTTCCGCTTTTGGAACCCATGGTCACGACTTGAGTTCAGGCGGTTCTGCTGACGGCCAAAATGCGGCCAATATCAATATAGTGCGCCATGCCGATGACTTACTGGCATTATGGGAAGGTGGGTCGGCTCACCTGATAAATGCAGAAACTTTGGAAACCAAAGGTTCAAAAGTTTGGTCGCCTGAGACAGCGGGCCTGCCATTTGGTGCGCACCCGCGCTTTGATCAAGACGGATCAATGTGGAACATCGGATATTCCGTTAATCCAGCGGCGCTAATTCTTTATCATATTTCAGCAGGCGGGCACTTGCTGAAGACTCATATTCTCCCGCAAATGGTCACGCCGATGATCCATGACTTTATGATTACGGAATCAAAGATCGTTATTGTTGCACCCCCGTATGTGAGTTCAAATTTAAAAGGAGAATCGTTCATTGATAAATTCGAATGGCAAGGTGCACAACCAACACGCGCCTTGGTGATTGACAAGAACAACTTAACAAAAGTGACGGATATTGAATTGGATCCATTCTGGGTATTTCACTTCGGCAATGCTTACGATATTAGTCCAACCGAGATTGGTTTCGATTTTATTGTTTATGATAACCCTGACTTTATGACGCGAGAGGCGTTTTCGGTTATGGACGGAAGTTGGGATGGTCAAGATCGCGTTGAGTCAAGATATGCGCAAGCAATATTGAACTTAACGACAAAGACAGCAGTGATCAATCATTTCGATGATTTTGGTCCGGTAGAGTTTATTCGAACGGATGATCGCGAAAATCT
>JAPORV010000398.1 GCA_026710055.1 Aestuariivita sp. | reverse complement strand
CTAATTGCACGCTGATATTTTCGGTTGCACAAGCGATGCTTGCAGCCAAAGCGGGCGCATTTTATATTTCACCTTTTATAGGTCGGTTGGACGATGCCGGACAAATCGGCGACGGTATGCGATTGGTGGAACGAATCTGCGATGTCATTGCGTATTACGGCTTTGCTACTGAGGTTTTGGCAGCATCAATTAGAAATTTACAGCATGTAGAGCAATGTGCCGAGGTCGGTGCAGATGTGGCAACCTGCCCATATTCGATATTTGAAGCGATGTTTAAGCATCCGTTGAGCGATGCCGGCTTAAAAAAATTCCTGAGTGATTATGAAAAAGCAAAAGCCTAAAAACGATAAAAAGCAAGCGAAGTCTGAAGATAAGCCTAAAAGTGCATCTTTCACGGTGCGGGCAGACGGCAAACTGCCGGTAATTTTGTTTGATATAGTGATTAGCCCGGCGACGCTTAGTAAAAGAAATTATTCAAACCCCACTAGACGTAGATGTAGGGCAATGTGGAGCACTGGTGCAGCACGGTCGCAATTATCTAGGAAGCTCATAGAAGAATTAGAACTTGAAGCTATCGTCAAAGAACAAAACAGCAAGCAAAAATTATTTTATGGCGTGGATGTTTATCTTCCGAACAAAGTACGCATGGCTATGGTTGAGATGACCGAGATAGATCATGCAATGCCTCATCCGGATATTGAGTGTGTCATCGGAATGGATATCATCTCGATGGGGGACTGTAGTGTGTCTCATAGCGATGGTAATACTTTTTTCTCTTTTCGTGTGCCGTCTTTGGGCGGTACTGATTATGTAGAACAATCGAATAAACAAAAAGCATCTCCGCGCTCTCCGACGATGGTGCGGCGTAATCAGATGTGTCCTTGCGGTAGCGGCAAAAGATACAAGAATTGTTGCGGTCGCTTAACTTAATAAAGTGAATCGCCGAGTGGTTCCTACATTTCTTTTCTAAGCTCTTCCCAGTCTTTGCGCTTTGCTGCAATGCGAAATCGTATCGCTTGATGTAGTGTGTCGCTTTTTTCAGCGAGGTCAAGTTGACGTAGCGCAGGTTCTATATAACCTTCGGCTGCATAGTAATCGGCAAGATATTCGTGGTATTCGCCGCGACGCTCAAGTTGTGCTGCTGCTTGCGCACCAAGTTGATAAAATTGTGGGTAATACGCATGTAGCGGCGCAATAGCGTTGATTTTCTCTAGTGCTTTTTGTGCTTGTTTATCTTTGAGTAAGCACAGTGCCAAGTAATAGATTATCGGCGCGCGCCCTGGGTGTAGACTATCTAGTTTGTCTAATACGGCTATGGCTTTGTCCCAGGCTTCCATAGTTCTATAGGCATGGGCGAAAGCTAGTTTAACTGGTATGCCCTGTTGGGTAGCAGGGATTTTCTCTAAATGCTCAATAGCTAGCCTTGGTGATTGCCTTTCTATAAAAATCAGTGCTTTGTGGTAGTTTTCAATATCTTTGTCGTAATGCTTAGGTATTTTGGTTGTTTTGCTGAGCGCGAGTAAGCGAGCTCTTGCATAATGAAATGTCTTGCTATCTTTTTCAAAACGCCCGCGATACTGGGCTGCGCGAGTTTGTGCCTCTGACAGGCGGGAGACCGTTAGGGGATGGGTGCGCAAAAACTCTATTTGTTGATTCCTTCCTTCTTGTTTTTGCAGTTTTTCAAAAAAGGCAGGCATCCCTGCAGGGTCTAGTCTGGCAGCTGCCATCAGTTGCATTCCGAAGCGATCCGCTTCGTATTCAAAAGTACGCGTATAGCTTAACCTTCTCTCTATCGGCAGCGTCGATCCACCGAATAAAACCAATTCTGCAAACTCAGAATTATAAGCACCAGCAATAAGTGCCCCAATGAGGGCAAGCGTGCTGATCAAAGAGCTTTGTTCGGTCAAAGCCTGTAATCTCGCTATATGGCGGTGTACGACATGCGCTATTTCGTGTGCCACGACACCGCCTAGTTCACTCTCAGTTTCGGCAGACAAGATGAGACCTTCGTTGAACGCCAAGACACCGCCGGGACTAGCAAAAGCATTGATGGCAGGACTTTTAACCGGCAAGAAATGAAAATCCAAGGCTTGATCTTTACTGTGTGCGAGTATCCTTTCTCCCAAGTGACGCAGATAGCTTTGTATTTCTATATCTTCAATGATAGGTAAATTGGAACGCACTCCAGCTAGTATGATTCTGCCTAGTTTTTTTTCTTTGGCAAGACTCATGGTCGCATATGAGGGGTCGCTAATATTCGGTAAATCATGGGGGTCGGCGTATGCCGAGACGCAGTATAAACAAAGTAGCAATGCGCACAAGCGCACTGAATAATAAGACCGTTTTTTGAGTTTATTCATTTGAGTATAAAAACCAATAAGCAGTGTAATCATACTATACTTGTCACAGAATGATAAATAGCAAGGAATAGGCACAAATAGTGCATAATAAGCAATAGTATCCCGTTTCTGTCAATCTGAACTAATATGATTTTGAATTTTCTAATATATCTACGCCGATACGGCATCGTATCTTTGATTTTGGTATTTGCTGCGTCGTGCGCGTCTATGGGTAGTGTGGATCGCGAGACCAAATTGCTATCGGATCAATTTTACGAACTATTATCCGCCGAAATAGCGATACAGTATCGCAACAAGGAACAATCTTTGGAGCACTATTACAAAGCAGCATTATTGACTAAAGATGCCGAAGTTTATCGTTCGGCGATTGCATTGGCAGTGAGTGTGGAGGATTATCAAAAAGCAAAAACTTTAGCCGAACATTGGTA
>JAPORV010000265.1 GCA_026710055.1 Aestuariivita sp. | reverse complement strand
CGGCTCCACCTCTCATGCAACTCGTCAAGCGTGCTCATTGCAACACCTCCTTGGCCACGGTTTCGCTCAGAGTCTCGACGTGCCAAGTCACGACGCGGCAATGTATAGCAAAAATGCTATGGAGCCAAGGGCTTGCCCTCCTTGACATACGGAATTTCATAGTCGCACATTGCCGCAAGCGGTCGGGAGGGCTGTGTCCTTCACAGAGCATCGGACCAAGGCGCCTCCGCCCGACTGCATCTCCCCCTCTTTTGCTCAAGCTGTGTTGAGAATCGATCAGTTTACCGATATATTCATCGAATTATGTAAGGAAATCGGGAATGCGGGGGTCTATATAGTAAACTAGCCACAGGAGCGAGGGACAGGATCTTCGGGCTGAACGACAAGTCCGCAGCCGCAAGCTCTCGGTTGCTGGCTAGATTTCCGTGCGTAGGGATTGGAGCATAGTGGATTGAAATTCGGGTGGCAGCTAGAACTCAGCTATTGGGAAAGCATACCCAATGATCTGAGAAATAGTGAATCGTGGGTAGAGGTTGATTATACTTCCGTTGAGCGCCTACGAGTGCCCGACCATCCTGGAGTTTATATGTTTTGCGTTCGACCAGTAGGGATTAGGAGGGAAACCAATTCCAGAACTCAGTTGTTTGGAAAATTATTTACCCCTATCTACATCGGTCAAACGACAAACTTGCATAGGCGATTTGTTCAACACTGCCAATCGCCCTCCAGAAAACTCAAATCCGCCATAATGTGCTTCGGTGATTCAATCAACTTTTGGTTCCACAAACGAGACATGGGTCAAATCAAAGTTGAGGAATCTTGGCTCATCAGCTGCTTTGGGCCGAGCGCCAATGAGGTGTCCGGTAGCATCAAGGCAAAACTAGGAACGCCTGTTCCGATTGGACAATAGTACAACTGCAACAGAGGTAAAAGACGATGAATATGTATCCAGCAATGCGCGCAAGTATGGGAACTTGGGACTATTACATAGTCAAAATGCGTATGGAAGACTTGGTTAAAGAGGTTGAGTTTGCTCACGAAATCCATGAAAGCAAAACCTTGGATGAAGCAATTCAGCGATCTCTCAATGAAAGTAGAGTCAAAAAGGAAATTGTTAAGTACTTAGCACACTCTGAAGACAGGTTTTTTAACGCCATCGTCGTGGCTGCTTTAGGTGGGAATCCTAACTTCATTTCTGTCTCTATAGATGAGGACCCTAGATTTGAATTATTGCCACGACAAGAATTTAATGAAACTTTCGGAGTGTTGGTGTTTGATGGAAAACAACATTATTACGCACTTGATGGGCAACACAGATTAATGTCAATCAAGACACTTCTTGAGCAGGATGAGCCTGACACTCCAGACATACCCAGGGGCTTTAAGAATGAAGAAATCTCAATCATTATGCTTGTAAAGCAAGATAAAGACGAAAATTTTATGCGAAGCTATCGTAGAATTTTCTCTAATCTCAATCGCTATGCCAAACCAACCGATCCCGATACCAATATAATTATGGATGAAGACGATGCTGTAGCCATAGTAACTCGCAGACTACTAATGGATTACGACTTTTTCCGGTGGGAGGGTCGATCTTCGGATTCGCAGAAAGTTAAAACTCAAGGCAAGAATCTTAGAAGCGGGGAGCCGTATTTCTCATCACTCCAAACGCTGTACTCAATGAATGAAACATTCTTAAAGACGCCAAAGCGGGAAAGGGAAGGTTTCGGGAAGAAAGAATACAAGCAGTTTAGGCCTGATGAGGATACTTTAGAACAATTATTTAGTGAACTTATTGTGTATTGGGATGCATTGCTAGAGACATTGCCAGCACTTTCTAAGAGTCCACTCAGGATGAGAGAACACAATTATGAGGACATCGTGAATGGGGATGGAAGCATTACAGACCACCTCCTATTCTGGCCGATTGGGCAAGAGATGCTTGCCAACATTGTTAGAATCTTGCTCACTCGCAGACTGCCTGACTCCAATACATTTACTTTGCAGCAAGCTGAAGAAAGCATATCGCCTCTGGCAAATGTAAACTGGGAATTACATTCCGCGCCTTGGAAATATCTCCTACTTGTTCCAGATGGGAAAAAGAAAAACATTTGGAAAATGAGGAATGAAGAGCGAAATCAAGCTGTTAAGGTGGGGACCAAGGTTCTCTGCGCAATGACGGGCATAGATGAACTAAGTGATAACGAGCTGCGTGACTTAAAGACCGACTGGCTTGCGATGCTTACCCCGCGCCCAAGCTCAGGCGAATCAGATCAGCTATGGTCGTCCATATTTTGACCGTCAATATTATCGGAGTATCTTAAACGTGAGCCTCTACGAGTTAAATGTGTTATACAAAAACTTGTGTGGCGCACGAGCGTCCTTGGCGAAACTTATTGCGTCTGGGTGAAATATTCTCAAATCATTGACTTTCTTAAGACCTATATCTGTGAGGCTATGTAGCGCGTCTAACGTCTTCTTGTCTCTTTCACATTGATACAGTGCAGGCATAGGGAGTTCTGACAAAATCTTAGGGTATCTGCAGGACCAAGGTTCAAACACATCACAATCCAAACCAATCACACGTGGCAGCTTAAACAATGCTCTGCGGACGCAATTTAGTTTCGGCGACCGCCACGATTTCAGTTTCATTGAAATAGAGAGTGACATCCATGGCAGCCAGCAATCCCAGCTCGCGAGATATTGATCAAAATTAGCTGCGATCAAATGGTTAGTAACCAGCTTAAAATCGTCATCGAGTCGTCCATCGTCCCTAAAATTGGAATCAGGTAT
>JAPORV010000499.1 GCA_026710055.1 Aestuariivita sp. | reverse complement strand
CGTTCAAAGCTGTCGGTCTCTCAGGTCCATTATTATGGTGCGTGCGGAGGCACAATGTAACATAATCGCCACATAAATCAACCAGTCAATCCATATCAGGGATATTGTTGCCGTCGCTTTTCACGCTCACTTTCTCGATCTCTGATGATACACCGTGCAAACGTCACTTATGGAATTTTGTTCGTAAGAATTCTTCTCATAAGGGAGCGGTTTTGTGATACCTAAATCAGACGGCAATAGAGCATTATAAGTAATCACCGCTTCACTGAATGCTTACTTTTTTAGGCACTACATACGTATTTTCCTAAAACTAACTATTTTGAGAAAATTAAGATGCCGAGTTGAGATGGCAGTAAGTTATTTGACCGTCAAGAAATAGATGTTGAATCCCAGTACAGAATGGTAGAGTTGAATCCCTTTAATTTTTCTGTTGAAAGATTGGTTCGTGCAAGACCTGGCTGGTTAAGTTATTTTTGAGCTAACTTTCAACTCATTGTTTTAATTTTTGTAGTGGTAACCTGAAAATTGGTATGCGGTTAAATCGGTAATTATTATGTAGCATACATCAATTGATGATTAACTTGATCATAATTTGAATATTTGATGGTTAATGAAAAAGAATTTCATTGAAATTTATCGAATATTGCTCTTGAGTGAGGTGAAATGATGTCTCCTGGTGCACTTCACAATTGAAACGGGCTGCTATAAAATCATCACCTCGTTAGCTTTAGATTTGAAATGCATCATTGCATGATGAAATGTTCATTACGTCACTGGACGCTTACAAGCAAGCGATATGACAAGTGTTTAATAAACTGTTTCTGTCCCTGCGGCTTTGGATTCGATAGGGAAGCGAAAGTTAACAATTTTACTTTCAAACTCAACAATAATGCCTTTGTCTAGAGTAACTGTATGTGAGGTAGCCTTAATGAGGGTTGATTTGCCTGCGCCGTTGTTGTCGATGATATCAAGTACTTCTCCTGGCGCTCGGTTGAAATCACATTGATCAAGAGCACTGATACGCCCGTTGTTCCATATAAAGGCCTCCTGGTGGTCTTTTTCTAAAGGCATGGCTTTCCCGCGATCCAGACTTGAGTTATTGCGCGATCATCACCAAGCATAATCGTTGGAAAAAGCGCCTCCCATATTGAATTAGCATGTCTGCTACGTTGCGCAATAACAGGGGTAGATGCCAAATTGAGCGCAATCATATCAGCTTCGTAATGGGGTAGAATATTTCCAATTTTATCATCCATTCTTAGGGTTGTCGCTGAACCAATCGTGGCAAGCCATAAAAGTTGAGCAGGATGCAGTGGATGGCCCTGTAACTGTGCGATTTCATAGGCACTTGCCATTGTTCGTAATTGCGAAAACGACGATCCGCCACCGATATCTGATGCTAATCCGACGCACTGTCCTTCATGTATCATTGTGGATAGATCAAATAAACCTGACCCAATAAAGGTATTTGATGTGGGGCAGTGGATGACTGCTGCATTTGTGTCGCGTAGCCTAACGCGTTCACGTTCCTCAAGGTGGATTGCATGACCATAAACCCCGTTCTTTCCGAGTAGACCGAAGTGTTCATATACATCAACGTAATCGCGGCTATTCGGGAATAATTCCTGCACCCATGCGATTTCATCAAGTTGCTCACATAAATGAGTCTGCATCAAGCAATGGGGATATTCCCTCCACAGTGAACCAAGTGCGTCTAGTTGTTCCGGTGTTGAGGTTGGTGCGAATCTTGGCGTGATGGCGTAAGAAAGGCGACCGATACCATGCCATTGATCCAAAAGTCGTTTACTATCATCATAGGCTGCTACCGCGGTATCACATAGTTGTTCTGGTGCATTTCGATCCATACAAGTTTTGCCTGCAACTACTCGTTGGTTACGTTTTTGAGCTTCAAAAAAAAAGGCATCAACACTTTCCGTATGGCTGGTACAATAGGTGCAAACAGTGGTTGTACCAACAGTAAGAGACAAATTTAGATAGCGTTTGGCGATGAGGCTTGCATATTCATAATCTTGGAATTTTATTTCCTCAGGAAATGTGTAGGTCGTCAACCAATCAATTAAGCGCTTACCCCAACTGGCAATAATGGCAGTCTGCGGATAATGGACATGCGGGTCAACAAATCCTGCTAGAATAAGGTGATTACTGTAGTGGCTTACTTGAGCATCAGGAAAAAGAGAATGGAGTTTCTTTTTTGATCCAAGTTTAACAATATACCCGTCTTTCACCGCAACACATTCGTGGATGTCGGCTGATGTCTCCGGGTGTTGATCAAACGGAGAGTGCTTAAAGGAAAGGACATGACCTGAAATTAATCGAGTGCTTGTCATAAGCCGAATTCCTATTTTAGTTTTGTTAATGGCAAAACGAATGATGAGAGGTATAATTGAGAGTGTGTTTTGTCGATTGAGTTTTTATTTTGGTTAATTTTCCGTTAAATTGTTTATGAATTCTTACACTGAATACTAGGTGAAAGCATGAATTTTATAACAAACAATAATGGAAATCAGGAAATTAAATCTACCAGTAATGAATATGCGTTAGATGACTATGTAGTTTCTGCGGTTCTTTATGCTGTTGATAATAATGATCAGTCAAGTCTAAAGACATAATCAGTGTCTGTAAAAAAACTTAAAAATCAGTATTAAAATACTGAAAAAGTTGACTCTTTTGTCATTTTTCTCTGGCGAAGATTGCGGGTATTTGGGACAATATCAGCAATTACACCCAAGATTTGCCCCAAATCAGCAAATCTTCGCCAGAATCTCTCGAAAGAAAGGTCA
>JAPORV010000393.1 GCA_026710055.1 Aestuariivita sp. | reverse complement strand
ATACCTGATTCCAATTTTAGGGACGATGGACGACTCGATGACGATTTTAAGCTGGCTACTAACCATTTGATCGCAGCCAATTTTGATCAATATCTTGCGAGCTGGGATTGCTGGCTGCCATGGATGTCACTCTCTATTTTAATGAAACTGAAATCGTGGCGGTCGCCGAAACTAAATTGCGTTCGCAGAGCATTGTTTAAGCTGCCACGTGTGGTTGGTTTGGGTTGTGATGTGTTTGAACCTTGGTCCTGCAGATACCCTAAGATTTTATCAGAACTACCTATTCCTGCACTGTATCAATGTGAAAGAGACAAGAAGACATTAGATGCACTACATAGTCTCACAGATATAGGCCTTAAGAAAGTCAATGATTTGAGAATATTTCATCCGGAGGCTATAAGGTTCGCTAAGGATTCCCGCATCCCATACAAGGTTCTTTATAACACATTCAACTCGTAAAACAGCGTATAGCGATTAAGATTTCAATTGACGCGAGATATTTTAGAAGATTGATGCCCATAGTCGATCTGATTCGTCTTTTTTCGGGCGGGGAGTCAACATAGCAAGCCAATCCGTCTTCAGTTCCGAAAGTTCGCTTTCACTCAGTTCATCAATACCCGTCATGGCGCAAAGGAGCTTTATACCAACTTTAACCGCTTCATTTCGCTCCTCATTTCTCATCTTCCAAATGTTCTTCTTTTTGCTATCCGGAACCAGCAAGAGATATTTCCAGGGTGCCGAATGTAGTTCCCAGTCTACGGATGTCAGCGGTGATATGCTCTCTACGGCCTCCTCCAAGGTAAAATTATCTGTGTCAGGCAATCTGCGATTGAGCAATATTCTTACTATTTGTGCTAGCATTTCTTGGCCAATAGGCCAGAATAGTAGGTGATCTGTAATGTTGCCTTCCCCAGTTATTACATCTTCGTAATTGTGTTCCCTCATTCTAAGCGGGCTCTTCTTGAGCACTGGCAATGTGCTTAGCAGTGCATCCCAGTAAACTACAAGCTCATTGTACAACTGATCAATTATATCTTCTTCAGGCCTAAATCGCTTGAATTCGTTAGTTTTCGCTTCAAACTTTTTGTGTTCTCTGCCTCTTCTAGGGGTATGTAAAAATATATTATTCATCGAATACAGTGTTTGCAGTGAAGAAAAATATGGATCACCGCTTCTAAGGTTTTTCCCTCGAGTCTGTATTTTCTTGGAGTCAACAGATCGTCCTTGCCATCGGAAAAAGTCGTAATCTAGTAATAATCGTCGGGTTACTATGGCTATTGCATCATCTTCATCCATCGTTATATTCGTATCAAGGTCGGTTGCTTTGGCGTAACGATTGAGGTTAGAAAATACTCTACGGTAGCTTCGCATAAAGTCTTCATCTTTTTCTTGCTTGACAAGCATGATGATGGAGATTTCTTCGTCCCTAAATCCTTTTGGTATATCCGGCGTGCCAGCCTCGGTCTGTTCAATAAGTGTTTTGATTGACATCAGTCTATGCTGTCCATCGAGCGCGTAATAACGTTGTTTGCCATCAAAAGCTAGTACTCCAAAGGTTTCGTTAAACTCTTCCCTTGGCAATAACTCAAATCTTGGGTCTTCATCTATAGAGACAGAGATGAAGTTCGGATTTCCACCTAAAGCCGCGACAACGATTGAATTAAAAAATCTATCTTCAGAGTATGCCAAATATTTGACAATTTCCTTTTTCACTCTACTTTCATTGAGAGATCTCTGTATTGCTTCATCTAGCGTCTTGTCTTCGTGAATTTCATGGGCGAACTCGACTTCCTTGACCAAGTCCTCCATGCGCATTTTGACCATGTAGTAATCCCAACTTCCCATGCTTGCGCGCATCGCTGGATACATATTCATCATCTTTACCCTCTATTGCAGTTGCACTATTGTCCGACAGGAACAGGGTTTCCTAGTTTTGCCCTGATGCTACCAGACACCTCATTGGCACTCGGCCCGAAGCAGCTTATGAGCCAAGATTCCTCAACTTTAATTTGATCCACATTTCTTTTATGAAACCAAAAGTTGATTGAGTCACCGAAGCACATTACGGCAGATTTCAATTTTCTAGAAGGCGATTGGCAGTGTTGAACAAATCGTCTATGCAAGTTTGTCGTTTGACCGATATAGATAGGAGTAAACAATTTTCCAAATAACTGAGTTTTGGAGTTTGTTTCCCTCCTAATTCCTACTGGTCTAACGCAAAACATATAAACTCCAGGATGGTCAGGAACTCGTAGGCGTCCAATGGAAGTATAATCAACTTCGACCCACGATTTACTATTCCTCAGATCATCTGGTATGCTTTCCCAATGACTGAGTTCTAGCTGCCACCCGAATTTCAACCTACTGAACTCCAATCCCTATAGCTACCGAACCACCAACCGAGAGCTTGCGACGGCGGATTTGGTCCGCAATCGAAAAATCCTGCCTCTCGATCCTCTGGCGAGTTTACGATATAGACCCCATATTCTCCATTTCCTTACATGTATCGGTGAATATATCGGTAAATTGATCGATTCTCAACACTCCTGCGCTGCCTAGAGCATAGTAAAAACCAGCCACTCCCAGCGGATGTGGCTGCGGCGGCGGTCCGGGTGCTCGTGCTGGCCCTTGAGGGTGATGGCGCGGGTGCGGGCGTATTCGACGAGTTCATCGGCGCTGATGGGGTGGAAGCCTCGGGCGCGGTTTTCGGCCTCGTCGCTGCCGTGGCGCAGGCTGATGACGAGCAGGCCGGAGGGGTTGAGCAAATCGGAGAGGATGCGGAAGGCGCGCTCGCGGACCGATTGCGGG
>JAPORV010000381.1 GCA_026710055.1 Aestuariivita sp. | reverse complement strand
TGATACAGGGACAAAACGCCATGCCAAAGGTCATACAGTAAGTTGGCATGGCACTCAACTCCCTATTGATGCGGCAGACGGGGATATTCCAGTGAGCTGTCTTCTGCATCCCTGCATGACAGCCAAGCCGCTATTCCATTGGCGCAGATGAGTGCCCGTCGAGTTTCTTATTGTGATGAACTGATGGATGCCGCCTATGATTGTACGGAGAGTCATCAGCATGCTTCTCCATCAGGGCCTGTGGCCATCATTGACCCGAACCCTCGCCGGAATGCAGCCCTGAGAGAGCATCTGCGTCTTGAGGCCCTTGCTTGACGCTCAGCGGGTCATGTTGACCCGTCCAAAGAGCGGTTCAAGCAACGCTCCCGTGTTGAGCGAGTGAACGCGGCGTTAAAGGACAGCTATGGGGGTCGTCATCTCCGGGTTCGGGGTGCGGCGAAGGTTGCGTGTCATTTGTTCTTCGGTATTTTCGCTCTGACTGTTGATCAGTGACGAAGACTGCGCACCTGATAGCACCGTTTATTCTGTCTTTGGCGTTGAGGCACATGCCGTCGACGGGTTCCGCTTGCGCGGATGTTCATATTTTGCCCAATATGTTGATGATGTGAGCTGATTTTGTCGAATAAATCGGCTTCAGGGGACTTGTATTCATTAAGCGATTGCTTAAACTCTAAATAATCCTTTCTACCGCCATCCAAAAAAATCCGCCGCTGACTTTTGCAAGTGGCTCGCGAGTTTCAATTAAGATGTTGGGACGGCAGAAGCGAATATTGACAATAAATCAAGAAAGTTGGTTTTTATGGCGGAGTCACCAGAAGCCAAACTGGAAGAGAAGCAAGCGATGCCTGACCCGGAGAATTTAGTCGCCGAATGTCGGGCTCTTGCCCTTTATGTTTCCCGTCATGGCGGTTCTCTGTTAAGCGATACAGTCGATTTGCGCTCACAATTATTTGAGACGATCGCAAAGTTCGAGAGTGAACCATCAAGGGAAAATTGGTCTGAACTCATGACCGCATACGCAAACTTATCAGCGGTTACGTACAAAGAATATGGAGTGAACGGTCGCACAGTTCTTGACACTCTGAAAGTTGGTAATTCATGTCTATCGAATTATAAGTCTCTGAGTAATCGACCCATCTATTTTGGTGTGGTGCTTTTCATTCTGATCCTCGTTTGCGAATCTGCTGTGCGCTGGTTCGGTCAAATATCTGATACTGCGGCACTCAACCCTTATTACAAATTCTCACACCTTGTTGTTACAGAGCTGTCGAGTCTCGTGTTACCAGCGTTATGGGGTGGTTTGGGTTCCTGTATTTTCTTGGCAAAGCGAATATCAGACAAATTATTCGACTTAGCCTATGAGGAATCTAGATTGCGGGGTGACTTCACTCGGATCTTCCTCGGCGCCATTCTCGGCGTAGTAGCAGTGGTGCTGGTCTTTCCTGATTTCGAAGAGCGAGTTATGATCGGAGATACAACATTCGGACCACCTCTGGTTGCCTTTATTGCTGGACTGGGGGTGAAACCGATCTACGCAGCTTTTGAAACGTTAAGTGAAGAGCTCGCTAATCGTTTCAGCGGCAAGAGTAACAAATAGGCGGAAAAAAGTGGGCATTCTTGGCTCGGCTCTAACCGCAGTTTTGCTGCAAACCTTAATAGTCGTCGCATCAATGACTATGGCCAATACTCCTCTGGTTCAGGAGCCACCCGAGGAATACGACCATGACCGATTTTCTCCAAAACCCGATATAGAACGCGCTTATCCCGGCTTCATCGTGAGTTTTGACTCGAAGGATGAAGATGACGACGTGGCGGGACGCGACATTCTGCGTGTGCCACACTGGGTCAGTCAGGAAGTACGGCGATGGGAGCCGCGTGAGGCTTTCCATAATGAAGATAAAAACTGGTGTCTAGACTCTCTCGTGAGCGAGCCCGCTATATGGTTCACCGACACTGACCTGTTTGGGACCGGTGTTGCTCCCGATGATGATAGTTACAGAGATAGTGGTTTTGACAAAGGTCAAATGGCTATGGCGTTGCTAGTTGAGAGGATAGGTAGTGATGCCGCCTACGACACTTACACGGTTATCAATGCGATCCCGCAAAGACCAAAATTCAGCCGAGGAATATGGCAGAATCTTTCTCTCCTTACGGGCGCATGGGCTCAGAAATACGGGAAAATATGGCTAATTCAGGGACCAGTGTTCTATGACCAAACCACTATCGCATGGATCGGCGATAAAGAAGAACGGAAAGTAGCAGTGCCCGACGCGGCTTTCAAGATTGTCGTTCGAGATAAAACCGAAAAAGAAAGGCTTGTGGCGGAAGAATTAGAGCAGGATGCTCCAGAGGTGCTTGCATTTTTGTATCCGCAGTTGGGACCGGCATATTTTGGAGCGCAAAAAGACTATCGTCATTCTAGGTTCTTGACAACGGTCGATGAAGTAGAAGAATTAACAGGCTTGGATTTCAAACTCTCCAATGACCCCGATGCGGAGAGACGGCTCGAAAGTCGTCGAGCAGAAGCATTGTGGGAGCCCATAGAGGTGGATTTGAGTCGCCGACAATTGTTTATTTCTAAATGCGACAATTGAACCATTGTTTGGTATTTTGGGTCACTGGTGTCCCGCTTAAAAATCGAATAAATTCAATTGCTTAGACGCGTCGATAGGTTTTGGTTTGTAGCGGGATTCGGTAAGTAACCGATATAGCTGTATTTTTTCAACAAGGCGGTATCAATAATCTGAAAAATAATATAGAGATATGTTTAATATCTTACCTCTTACAGCAAATTGTCACCCTAGCGTCGTCTATATCGCAATCTCTCGAACACCAGTTTGCTAAGGTAAATTCATTTGCTTCATCACATTGATGTTCTTCACTGGTTTCTTCTTTTAGGTAGGCTTTGCATTGTAGATTGCTGTTTATAGAGCCTGAAATTTCTTCTTGAAATTTGAGAACTTCTGGATACAGATATAATTTTTCTGTCAGTAGACCTTTTGTTTCGAGAATATCACCTTATAAGAAGACTGGTTCGAGGCTTATGTCTCTAATGCGCACAGATTATCAACTCTTTACTAGTTCGGCGGGTTTATGTTTGGCAAACTGAATAGTCTATTTACAACAGATCTCGCCATTGACCTTGGTACCGCAAATACGCTTGTTTACTCAAAGAGCCGAGGAGTTATACTATCGGAACCTTCTGTAGTCGCTTATCACGTGAAAGACGGCGCGAAAAAAGTACTTGCAGTAGGCGAAGATGCTAAATTGATGTTAGGTCGAACCCCCGGTTCTATTGAAGCCATTCGCCCAATGCGCGAAGGCGTGATCGCAGACTTTGAGGCCGCCGAGGAAATGATTAAGCATTTCATTCGTAAGGTTCATAAACAATCAGTATTTGCCAAACCCAAAGTTATTGTCTGCGTGCCTCATGGTGCAACGCCTGTTGAAAAGCGGGCAATTCGCCAATCAGTATTATCTGCAGGCGCACGCAAAGCCGGACTCATTGCAGAACCCATTGCAGCAGCGATTGGTGCCGGATTACCCGTTACTGATCCAACCGGAAATATGGTCGTCGATATTGGAGGCGGCACAACTGAAGTGGCTGTATTAAGTCTCGGCGATATCGTCTATGCCCGATCAATTCGAGTGGGTGGCGATAGAATGGATGAAGGAATCATTAACCACTTACGAAGGCAACAAAATCTTCTCGTTGGTCAAAGCACAGCAGAGCGGATAAAGTTATCAATTGGTTCTGCTTACAAGCCGGATAATGGGTCGGGATCTTGCATGCAAGTTCGAGGGCGAGATCTCATCAACGGCGTTCCAAAAGAAATTGAAATTAGTCAGGCACAAATTGCTGAAGCATTATTCGAACCTGTGCAGCAGATTTGCGAAGCTGTAATAAATGCTCTTGAGGCAACCCCGCCTGATCTGGCCGCTGATATTATCGACCGTGGCGTTATGCTCACTGGAGGTGGTGCACTGCTTGGCGATTTAGATTTGGCACTACGCGAACGCACCGGTGTTGCGGTATCAGTTGCTGACCAAAGTCTGAATTGTGTTGCATTCGGAACCGGTCGTGCCCTTGAATACGAAAAACAACTCCGTTACGCAATTGACTATGACAGTTAATGCGACTTGTTTGACCAAGTTCAATCATCAAAAAACGTTAATGAGGGAATTTCTTGGCAAAATACCGCTCCGAAAAGGATCAATTTACCAAACCTTTGAAGCGTTTGCTCACAGGACTCATTCTTCTTTTCCTATTAGGTTTTTTTCTTATCTGGCGGATTGATAATCCAAGAGTGGAACGATTACGCACGGAAATTTTCGATCAAATTTTTCCAACTATTGAATGGCTGATGATGCCAACAGCCAATTTACTTGATTTATTGGAAAATTTCCAATCCTACCAAAATTTAGCCGAACAAAATCAGGAGTTACGTAGCGAACTGCGGCAAATGAACTTATGGAAAGAAGCGGCGCTTCAACTTGAGCAAGAGAATGCTCGTTTGCTTGATCTCAACAATGTGCAGCTAGACCCTCGGTTAACGTATATTACTGGCGTTGTCCTCGCTGATAGTGGATCACCTTTTCGTCAATCCGTTTTACTCAATGTGGGCGCCCGCGACGGGGTTCTTGACGGTTGGGCAGCTATGGATGGTATCGGATTAGTTGGGCGAATTGCTAATGTTGGGGATAACACATCACGCGTCTTATTGCTCACGGATACCACAAGTTTAGTGCCAGCAAAGATTCATCCGTCGGGACAAACGACGCTGGTCACAGGAGATCATTCATCTGCACCTGTCCTGCAGTTCATTGAAAATAATAAATTGGTCAAACCGGGTGATCGGGTCATAACATCAGGTGATGGCAGTGTATTTCCAGCAGGACTTTTGATTGGACAAGTCGCAACGGATACTTCAGATCGACTCCGTGTACGACTTTCGGCAGATTTCGAGAGATTAAAGTTCCTCCGCCTAATGCGTCACAAACCAAAAGAACAGCTCAAAGATACAAAGCAGTTGATTGTTCCAAAACCGAGCTCACGAAATCAAACTAACGCTAGAACCTATGACTAAATCCTCACGTTCAAGATGCTTTATGATGTGGCTTGTTTATCTTGCATTGTCTGTTATCATTCTCTTCTTCCAATTAATTCCACTTCATTTCGTTCCCAGTCATTTTGCAGGACCCGACCTTCTTATGGCGATTACACTGGCATGGACAATACGTCGCCCAGAGTTTGTACCAACGCTTTTAGTCGCCGTTGTTTACTTACTTGCAGACTTTTTACTCCAACGTCCGCCGGGACTGCTATCACTTTTGGTTATTTTAGGATGCAAGTTGATTGAAACGCAATCAATACGTTTAAGAACCAGCAGTTTCACCAACGAGTGGATTTTCATTGGCTGTATAATCACGTCGATCATTCTACTTTTTTGGATGGTTCAGGCACTTGTCGGCATTAGTCAAGCACCTATTAAAGTGAATTTTGTACAAATTACATTCACTTTTTTAATTTACCCATTAATTGTTGTCATATCACATTTATTTTTCTTAATTCGAAAATCTCGAATGCCCGTAGAAGATATTATTGGGTGACGTTCAATGGAAACAAATCCAAAGGAAATTGAAAGGGCTTATCGAACAATTAATCGCCGCACGTTAATTCTGGGTGGTGCCCAACTCGTACTGGTTGCTGGATTGGGGCATCGTATGCATTACCTCCAAATTGAGCAATCGGATGAATTCCGACTTCTTGCGGAAAAAAATCGGATTAACATTCGATTAATTGCGCCTATACGAGGAAAAATATTTGATAAAGATGGACGAATTATTGCTGACAATGCCCCAAGCTACCGCATCGTTGCCGTTCGTGAAGAAGCTGAAGATATTTATGCCACGATCAATAAGCTAGGCCAAATCATTGAACTCGACAAAGATTTTCTAAGTCGCGCACTGGAAGAACTAGATCGACATCCTCCTTTTGTACAAGTGACTATCGCGGAACGTGTCAATTGGAAGGATGTTGCCACAATAGCCGTCAATTCCCCTGCGTTGCCTGGCATTAAACCTGAAGTTGGATTTACCCGTGTTTATCCTTATAGAAAAGATTTTGCCCATATCGTTGGCTACGTTGGCCCCGTAAGCGATTTTGATCTCAAGACGATTAAAGAACCAGATCAGGTTTTGCGCATGCCTCGTTTTCAAATCGGAAAGGTCGGTTTAGAAGCCAAAAAGGAAGATGTACTCCGCGGAAAAGCTGGGTCAAAACGAGTAGAAGTGAATGCGGCAGGTCGCGTGATGCGCGAACTTGAACTCCGGGAGGGGCAATCCGGTGCAGATGTACAAATTACTATCGATGCAAAATTGCAGGCTTATGTACAAGCTCGATTAGGTGAACAGAGTGCAAGCGCAATTGTGATTGATCTCGTTAGCGGAGGACTTTTGGCCATTGCGTCATCTCCTAGCTATGATCCCAACAAATTTGTCACAGGAATTTCGACCGCAGACTACAAAACACTTCTGCAAAATCAATTCCGGCCGTTAGCTTCGAAATCGGTACAAGGCATTTATCCGCCCGGATCAACATTCAAGATGATCGTGGCACTCGCAGCACTTGAAGATCAATTAATTTCCCCAACAGATACTGTTCATTGCCCCGGATATTTTGAAATATCAGGTCGTAAATTCTACTGCTGGAAACAATCAGGTCACGGTCAAGTTGATTTATACAACGCCATTAAACAAAGCTGTGATGTCTTTTTCTTCAGTCTTGCAGAAAAAATTGGGCAAGACAGAATTGTCGCAATGGCAAAAAAATTTGGTCTTGGCATTAAACATGACATTCCAATGTCGGCAGTTGCATCAGGTTTGGTTCCTAATCAAGATTGGAAGCGCCGCATTCACTCAGAAAATTGGATGGTTGGAGATACCGTTAATGCTTCAATTGGGCAGGGTTTCATGCTCGCGTCGCCTTTACAATTAGCTGTCATGACGGCTCGGTTAGCCACTGGTAAGAAAATCATACCGCACATCATCAAAACAATTGACGGTATTCACCAACCAAATGTTAGCGCTGAGCCACTTGATTTGAACAACACCAACTTACAACTTGTAAGACAAGCAATGTATGCTGTTTCAAATGAACGCCGAGGCACAGCATATCATTCCAGAATCATTAACGAAGACAAACAACTTGCTGGCAAAACTGGTACAAGTCAAGTGCGCAATATTTCAGCAAAAGAACGTAGCACAGGCGTTAGAAGTAACGCTGATCTCCCTTGGGAACAGCGAGATCATGCATTATTTGTCAATTTTGCGCCATTCACCAATCCGAGAATTGCTGTTGCAGTCGTCGTAGAACATGGCGGCAGTGGTTCTAGCACGGCGGCACCGATTGCCCGCGATATTACACTTCAAGTATTATATGACGGATTGCCACCACTTTCTGCATATCCCTCAAGAGATCGCGAGCAAATTAAGGAGCAACAAGAACGGATACGAGACTTCATCCCGCTCGCAGAAACTGATAGCCGCGAAAGAGCATGAGTTACCTAGCCTATACAGTCAAGAGCATTCCCTCAGGAGCCCGAAAAATCCTTTACTTAAATTGGCCTTTGGTTCTTTTGATCATGGCCGTTGCAGGAATTGGATTCTTAATGTTGTATTCCATTCCAGGGGGCAGTCTTGAGCCTTGGGCGCTCCCTCAAATTAAGAGATTCGCTTTTGGCTTAGCACTCATGTTTATTGTTGCAATGATTCCAATATGGTTCTGGCGGAATATTTCTGGGCTCTGTTATTTTTGTGGAATTTTATTGTTAATTACTGTTGAATTACTGGGGATTACCAGTCAAGGCGCGCAGCGCTGGATCGCCATTGGGTCGTTCCGCTTTCAACCGTCAGAGTTTATGAAAATTACACTCATCATGTTGCTGGCAAGTTACTACGATTGGTTATCTACTCATCGCGTATCGCACATTGTCTGGGTATTAATTCCCGTATGTCTGATCACGCTACCAGCGGCGCTCGTCCTTTTTCAACCAGATTTAGGTACGGCACTTTTGTTGTTGCTTGCGGGTAGTGCAACAATGTTTATTGCTGGTGTCCACTGGGGTTACTTTGTAGCAGTAATTGTTAGTTTTATTGCCTTGGTCGCAGCCGTCTTTCAAAGCCGTGGTACAAACTGGCAATTATTGGAAAATTATCAGTATCGACGAATAGATACATTCTTAGATCCAGATAGTGACCTGCTTGGTGCAGGTTATCACATTACGCAATCAAAAATTGCGTTTGGTTCAGGTGGCTGGACAGGGCGTGGTTTTATGCAAGGAACGCAAACTCGCTTAAACTTTCTACCAGAAAAGCATACTGACTTTATTTTTACAACTTTAGCAGAAGAATTTGGTTTCGTAGGAACTGCTTCATTACTGGCTTTATATGTCATGATCATTATCGCCTGTATCATCACCGGGCTTACAACCCGGGATAGATTCGCAATGATACTTGCTCTTGGAATCGGCGTAACATTCTTTTTGTTTTTTAGCGTAAATATGGCAATGGTAACAGGTCGCCTGCCCGTTGTTGGTGTGCCACTTCCCTTGGTAAGCTATGGAGGTTCAGCGATGATCGTTCTAATGCTGGCGTTTGGACTTGTTCAGAGTGCACATATCCATCGACCACGGTAAGTTTTCACAATGCTTAATGTATTTTTTTATTCATCAACCGCTAACTGGGAGCGTTACAAAAGCCCGCTAAGGGCGGCGTTCAAAAAAATTGGCTTGAAAGTAACGCTACGAAATGACATGCCTTCAGAGGAAGTGGATTACATTATTTTATCAAATAATAACTCGTTAATTAATTTTTTGCCCTATAAACGCCTGAAAGCTGTTTTAAATCTTTGGGCGGGTGTTGAGCATACTGCACAAAACCCAACTCTTCAAGTTCCGCTTACACGCATGGTTGATCCAGCTATGACACAAGGCATGATTGAGTGGGTTACTGGTCATGTCTTGCGTCATCATCTTGGAATGGACGCTCATATCAACGCCGTTCCGGGAGAATGGAATCAAAAAGCACCTCCATTAGCGTGGCAACGCAAAGTAGCCATTCTCGGGCTAGGCGAGTTAGGTTATCCTTGTGCGCAAACTTTAGCTCAAATTGGGTTTATTGTCCACGGTTGGTCACGTTCACCAAAACTAATAAACGGAATAAAAAGTTATCATGGCGAAGATGGTTTAGTTGCTGCCCTCACTGGCGTAGACATGGTTGTTTTGCTCTTGCCGGCCACTTATGAGACTGAAAATACACTAAACGCCATGACGCTCAATGCACTCAAGACAGGAGCAGTTGTCATTAACCCTGGCCGTGGCCACTTAATTGATGATAACGCGCTAATCTCGGCCTTAAACTGCGGGCAGGTGTCTCACGCGACACTTGATACTTTTCGGACAGAACCGCTCCCATCAGAGCACCCATTTTGGCATCATCCAAAAATAACGGTTACCCCGCATATTGCTTCAGAGTCACGTCCCGATTCTGCATCACAAGTCATTGCACAGAATATTCAACGTGCAGAAACTGGTCAATCACTTCTTCACATTGTCAACCAACAACTTGGCTACTGATCTGCGTCACGTTATTCTTAAAAAGAGAAAGAAAATCCACTACTGTCGACTACACATTCGCCAATGTCATTTCTGAGTCATTAAGTCATGTCCAATCTACCCATAAAGCGGATATTAATGATTGAGAAAAATCACGGTAATCTAGTGGTAAATCCACGCTTTTGTTCAATTGTTTCCTTCCAATTGATAGAAAAATCTATTTTACGAGAAATTAAATTACGTCCAAAAGTCCACGCCCTCTCAATAACGCATCTGGCTCTGGCAAACTTCCTCGAAACGCACGATACAATTCCGATGCTTCTTTAGAGCCACCTGCAGATAAAATATGCCTTTCTAATGACTTTGCATGTTCAGTATTAAACGGGTCTCCAGACTGCTCAAACATTTCAAAAGCATCGGCATCCATGACTTCAGACCACAAATAGCTGTAATACCCAGATGAATAGCCATCACCTGCAAATACATGAGCAAAATGTGATGTCGCGTGACGCATACCAATTTCATGTGGCATACCAATTTCTTTGAGCGTATCGGCTTCAGCCTGAATCGGATTTCTGGGTGCACAGCCATTATGAAAATTCAAGTCAACAAACGCCGATGCAAGATATTCAACTGTCTGGAATCCCATATCATATTTGGCAGCACTCAATAACCTATCCACCGTTTCTTGAGGCATAGATTGACCTGTTTCCACATGCCTTGCGAATTTATTCAAAACTTCGGGTAACATTAACCAATGTTCAAATAGTTGACTGGGCAATTCAACAAAGTCGCGAGCAACTGACGTTCCAGAAATACTTTCGTAAGTCACATTCGACAATATCTGATGTAACGCATGTCCAAATTCATGAAACAATGTTCTGGCATCATCACTACTTAATAGCGTTGGGTTTCCCTTTGCAAAATTACAAACATTAATCACAATTGGTGTTTGATGCTTTGGAAACTGAGCCTGCGATCGCATTGCGCTACACCAAGCACCAGATCTTTTTGAGTCTCGCGCAAAATAATCGCCAATGAATAATGCAATGTGTTTGTTATTTCGTGTGACGTTCCACGCTTGACAATCTGGGTGATAAAGAGAAATCGAGACAGGTTCAAATTTAATCGAAAAAAGTCGATTTGCACAATAAAATGCTGCTTGAATGATCTGATTAATTTCAAAAAATGGCTTTAACTCAGCTTCATCTATATCATGAAGTATTTTACGTCTTTTCTCGGAATAATATCGCCAATCCCAAGGTTCAAGAGAACAGTTAAACCCGTCATTTTGCATAAGTTCTAATAAATGCTTGGAATCTTCCAACGCTTGCGTTTTTGCGGGCTTCCAAACCCTTAACAGTAAATCACGAACTATACTGGGGTTTTGAGCCATTTCAGTTTCTAGTTTAAAAGCTGAGAAATTTTCATAACCTAACAACTGGGCTTGCTCTTCTCTTAATGAGAGAATTTCCGTTACAATTGGTCGATTATCTGTTTTTCCTTTGTTCGCGCCACGACTAACCCATGCACGATAAGCAACTTCTCTTAAATCCCGACGGGATGAATATTGTAGGAATGGTACAATAGAAGATCTTGATGCGGTGATTACTGGGTAATTTAAACCTTTCAGATGTCCAGCTGTGCGAGCAGATTCAACCATAAACTCTGGTAAGTCGATTAGATCTTCTTCACTGAGTTCCATATACCAATCACGTTCATCGGCAAGAAGATTTTGTGCAAATTCTGTTCCCAAAGCGGCAAGACGCATTTTTATTTCCTTTAATCGCTGACTATCCTTGCCTAACAAACGCGCTCCTGCTCTGATAAAATTTCGATGGTGCAACATCAAAATACGACGCTGTTCGTTACTGAGTTCAACAGTTTCGCGCTCGCGCCATACAACTTCAATACGTTCAAAGAGCTTCTTGTTAGAGAAAATATCAGCTGAATGCTTCGCTAAAAGTGGCGAAAACTCTCGCTGTAATGCTTCTCTTCGTTCATTGCTATCAGCAGATGATACAGAAAAAAACACAGACAAAACACGATCAAGGTCAACGCCAATACTCTCTAGAGCTTCAATTGTATTTTCAAAACTTGGTGCTTCTTCATTATTTGCAATCGCATCAATCTCGACCTGATGACGCTTGAGTGATTGATGAAACGCTGGCGAAAAATGCTCATCAGAAATCTCATCAAATGGCGGACTCTCAAATGGGGTGGTCCAGTCGGTCAGCAAGGGATTACTCATCATAAAGTACCTTTTTCAATTAGAACAAAAATAATAAGGAGCCTGAAACTCAAGTTTGTTGTTATTCGTCAATGCAACAATTAATGAATTTAAACGATAATACCGCCGAATCAACCGAAGGAATGATAGATGACCAAACCAATTAACAGACTTGGACCGATGACAAAAGCCATTCACGCTGGCGAGGATCGCCACTCGTTGATCGGCGAGTCAGCACCTGCTTTACATCTCTCTTCAACCTTTATCTCAAAGTCAGTTGAAGGCTTTTCTGCTCACGACATAAAACCAGATTCGCCATATGTCTATAGCCGATGGGCAAACCCAACTGTCACAATGTTGGAAAAAAAGCTGGCAGCCTTACATAACGCGGAAGCATGCCTTTGTATGGCTTCTGGAATGGCCGCCGCATCTGGATTTTTATTAACACTACTCAATAAAGGTGATCACGCAATCTTTTCTGACGTATGTTATGCTGGCATTGCGGAACTTGCGCATGATACACTCCCACGCATGGGCATAAATGTTAGTTTTGTCGATATGTCACACCCTAAAAATGTCTACAACGAAATTCGACCCGATACCCGTCTGATTCACAGCGAGAGTCCTGTTAATCCCATTGGACGCCTAACTAACTTAGCCGAAATATCACGAATTGCAAAGTCAGCGGGCGCATTACACTCAACGGATTCAACCTTTACGTCACCGCTTGGTCAAGATGCAATTGGACTTGGTGTTGACCTCGTTTTACATTCTATAACAAAATATATTGGAGGCCACGGTGATGCTTTAGGTGGTGCAATTGTTGGTTCTACCGAACTGATTGAAAAAATTCGATTTGAAGCGGGAATTCACCTAGGCGGTATACTTTCCCCCTTTAATGCTTGGTTAATTGCCAGAGGCGCAGCTACGCTTCCTTTGCGACTTGATGCACATCAAAAGGGTGCTTTAAAGGTTGCTCAATGGCTTGAGTCACAACCGTCAGTGACTAAAGTCATTTATCCAGGATTACCTTCGCACCCACAGTATACGCTTGCAAAACAACAAATGAAAAATACCTCCGGTATGATTGCATTTCAAGTTGGTAACGCAAAAAGAGGACGTGAGATTGCACAAAAAATGATGCAAACACTCAACATTATTCACTACGCAGTATCGTTGGGCCATCACCGGAGCTTAGTCTTTTGGATGGAAACCGAAGGATTAATCAACACGTCGTTTCGACTTTCGGAAAAGCAAGCAAAAAGTTACCGGGATTTTGCAGGTCAAGGGGTTTTTCGTTTATCTGTAGGGTTGGAAAATGCAGACGATTTGATTACTGATCTTGGACAAGTTCTCTGAGGAAAATTACGAAACTAAAATGTGACTTTCGTGAATGACATCGGAGTTCGCGTTACCATATTCGCTAGCTTCTGGCAAAATGTAATCTATGCAAAGTGCAAAACACATAGTTTCTACCATACTTTTTCTTGACGTCTTTAGTATCACACATCAAAGTGTAGCACGGTACGAGCAACCTATTGCAAAACTGGATAACCGTTCTAGTATCCAGAAATTATTGAATTGATGGTTTATAATTTGTGAGGACCATAAATTTTTTAGCTATCCAGCTTTGTGAACGGAAAATATACGTCAAAAATGAAAGTGATATTTCCATCAATTCAATGCAGTTGGTACACTAGCCTTATTAATCTTTTCTGTCCAGAAGTTTTACTCGTTGCACAATAAATACGAGTCATAACATTACCAAAGCTCATGATCAGACAGACGATTCTTTCAATGTACTACCAGAACACGACAAGCCGCGCTTCATGATGGTGAATGACTTCCAAACGATCAAACTGCACGATTTACAGAAACAAAACTCCGTCACCTTTTCCACGCACAGATTTGTCGTTACATATTGAGTCTTTCAGTTTCATCTCAGGTGTGCAATGTCAAACTTTTCATGATCAGAATCCGGCGTTAAGTGTATAGGGGCACATCTTGCTGCTGAGAAAAAGTGATAATGAAGCAACATGCGTTATCCAAACCTTGGACATTTTGTGTGGAACGAACTGATTTCGCTCATGCGTATCTTGATTTATCGTGACTCAGTGCAAGATAATTTTCGCGATTAAAAATTCGATGTATCTTCAATGAAATGAATAAACCGACTGGGTAAACCGGGTCAAGGGCCACTGACGTGAACGGCGGTACAGCAATCACTTGCAGCCTGTTACGTGATGTACTAAAGAGAATCATGCAGATCACGTTCAAAACGTAAGACAGGGTAGAAGCGGGATCCTTCTGCAGGAGATTCGTTTGAACGAATCTCTCCGTTGCGGGGTATCCTGTTCCGCGTTGATGACATGGAGACCGTTAAGGTGATTGGTTGCCATTGACAAATGGGGAGTGAGGCTGATGACTGCGAGGGCACGTGACGGCGTCGACGCGAGGTGGAACTCGCCGCACGAGGATGATTTGGTCTAATGCGGTTGTCGTGGAATGAAGTGCGTACCCGCGCTGCTGCGTTTGCTAAAGAGTGGACAGACGCAGCCTATGAGAAAGGCGAGACCCAGAGCTTCTATAACGCCTTTTTTGATGTGTTTGGGGTACGACGACGAAATGTCGCCCGCTATGAACAACATGTCGCGAAACTCGACAACCGATCGGGTTTCATTGATCTGTTTTGGCCGGGTGTATTGCTTGTCGAACAAAAAAGTGCGGGACGTGATTTAAAGGCAGCTTATCAGCAGGCAGGTGACTATTTCGATGCGCTGCCGGAACGCGACCAACCGCGCTACATCCTAGTGAGCGATTTTCAAACTTTTGAACTCTACGATTTAGACGAAAACACAACCGTCACCTTTCCCCTCTCGAACCTGCCAGCACATGTGGAGGCCTTCGGTTTTATTCTTGGTGTGCAGCGCCGGACGTTCCGTGACCAGGATCCCGCGAACATTGAAGCTGCAGAACTAGTCGGGCACTTACACGACGCCCTTGCTGAAGCGGGACAACAGGGTCATGACCTGGAACGTTTCCTCGTGCGGATCGTGTTCTGTCTATTTGCCGATGATACGGGCGTCTTCGAGCCACGCGACATTTTCCTTGATTTCATTGAAACGCGCACAAACGAGGACGGCACGAATCTCGGGCCGTGGCTCGCCCACCTGTTCGAAGTGCTCGACACGCCGGCCAATCAACGCGCAACCACACTTGATGAGGATCTGGCACGTTTTCCTTACGTCAATGGAGATCTGTTTAAGGGACATTTACGGACTTTTTCGTTCACCCCGACGTTACGCGAAGCACTGCTTAACGCCTGCCGCTTCAATTGGTCAACCATCTCGCCTGCGATCTTTGGCGCACTGTTCCAGTCGGTCATGGATCCAGTGGAGCGCCGCATACAAGGAGCGCACTATACGACAGAAAAAAACATCCTTAAGGTGATTGAACCCCTATTCATGGACGACTTATGGGCTGAATTCGACAAGATCAAAGCCCGTCGCACAGGGCGCAGAAGGGAACTCCGTCAGTTTCAAGCAAAGTTAAGTGATCTGACGTTCTTCGATCCTGCCTGTGGATGCGGCAACTTCCTGATTATCGCCTATCGGGAACTGCGACAACTTGAGATCAATGTGTTGAAAGAGATCTATCCACGGAATTGGCAAGGCCAGCAACAACTCGATGCCTTGAGTGAGACATTGTCGATTGTCGATGTTGATCAATTCTACGGAATCGAGCTCGGAGAATTCCCCGTACGGATTGCCGAAACCGCGCTTTGGATGATGGATCACATCATGAATAACCAATTGAGTCTTGAGTTTGGTCAAACCTTCGTTCGCATTCCCCTTGAAACGTCGCCGCACATCGTACACGGTGATGCATTGGAAACTGTATGGTCGGAGGTGCTACCGCCATGTGACTGTTCTTTCGTCTTTGGCAATCCGCCGTTTGCAGGCGCGAAATATCAAACACCTGAGCAGCGTCAGCAGGTGCACGGTATCGCGTCTCTCGGAAAAAGCGGTGGCACTCTTGACTACGTATGCGCATGGTTTATCACGGCAGGAGAATACGTAAAGGACAACAATGCCCGGATTGGCTTCGTTGCGACCAACTCGATCACACAAGGCGAGCAAGTGGCCCAACTCTGGCCAATTTTGTTTGGACGCTGTCAGCTGGAAATCACCTTTGCCCACCGAACATTTGCTTGGCAATCAGACGCACGTGGCAAGGCGCATGTTCACGTCGTCATTATTGGACTTGATCAACAGAACTGCGTCCCAGCAAAAAAACGGTTGTTCAGCTACACGGATATCAATAGCGATCCAGAAGAAACTCAACACTCGTCAATATCACCGTATTTATTTGGCGCAAACGGTGCGCTAGCCCCCCATTTAGTCATTCGAGAAGAATCAACACCACTCAATGGAGCCAAAAAACTCATCATTGGTACAAAACCAATTGACGGCGGACACTATATTTTTAATCAAGCTGAACGTAATGCCTTTCTAGAGGCAGAGCCAAACGCCGCGTCGTTGTTGCGACCGTTTGTCGGTGCGCGCGAATACTTACAAAACGAAAAGCGCTGGATATTAGTGCTCCATAATACACCACCCGATACTTTACGACAGTTGCCGCATGTGATGGAACGCGTTTCTGCTGTCCGCGCTTATCGCGAGCGGAGCCAAAGCATACCCACACAAAAGTTAGCGATGACCCCCACACTGTATCATGTAAATGTACTTCCCACTTCTCCGTTTCTTGTCATTCCTAAGGTCAATTCCAATGTTCGCGAATATTTACCCATTAACTGGTTAGAACCGCCGACAATCCCAAGTGATCTTATTTTTGTACTTCAAAACGCGAACTATTACGATTTTGCGTTACTATCCTCAGCAATGCACATGACCTGGTTACGCTATATTGGTGGACGTCTAGCGAGCAGTTACCGGTACTCCATCGGTCTTGTTTACAATACGTTTCCGTTACCTCAACAACAATCGAACGCAACACACTTAAATCCTATTGCCAAGGCGGTACTTAAAGCTCGTGCAGCGCACAAAAACGCAACGCTTGCCGATCTCTACGATCCGGTTTCAATGCCCCCGAACTTACGTAAAGCCCATCAAGCACTCGACCGAACTGTAGACCGCCTATACCGCCGATCAGGATTTAAAACCGAGCGCGAACGCATTGAGCACCTGCTGATGCTTTATGAACGGATGTACACCCCTTTGACTACATGCCCCCCAAAGTCCACTCAACGAAATAAGCTACAATAGTGTCTGTTAAAAAACCCCTAAATTCATTGGTAAAATGTTGAAAATATGTACTTTTCTGATGCGTTTGTTTCTGCGAAGATTTCCGATATTTGGTACAATTTCTTAATATCTTACATGATTTCCGTTGAATCAGCCAATCTTCGCTAAATTGAAGAACAGGCGTCCACATATTTCGGTTAAGTCAACACGTTGAAAAATATACTTTTATGCATGGTAAACTCTTGAAATTTAAGAAAAATAGAAGTTTTTTAACAGACACTACAATAAGCGACTGATACCTAGGCGGCGGAAATTCAATGGTCAAAGTTCTGACTTCCGGATCACATTTAATAAAAATTCCTGAACAAGAATAAACATCGATCTTGTCGGAAAAGCACAGCCATAAACCAAAGAGACAAATCAGTTATGGTATGGTTGTAATTGAATCTGTGATTCCGCAAATCGGACAATCAGGGCGACGCTCAATTTTGATTTTGCGCGTTTCCCCCCAGAGTGCGTCATAAATCAGCAATTCCCCGCTTAATTTCTTTCCTGCACCAACAATAATTTTTATTGTCTCGACTGCCATCATTGAACCAATCACCCCAGGTAATGCACCAAGAACACCCGCTTCTGCACAAGCTGGCGCTAAGTGATTTGCTGGGGCGTGAGGAAATATACATTGATAGCAAGGATCACCATTTGCTGGATCATATATGCTAAGTTGACCTTCCCATTGAGTCAACGCACCTGAAACTAATGGTTTTTTGTTGAATACTGATAAGCGGTTCACGAGATAGCGAGTTTCAAAATTATCAGAACCATCCACTATAACGTCATACTCATCAATTAATTGCCGTGCTACGCGCTCATCAAGCCTACAGTTATAAGGAAGAACTTTAATAAATGAATTTAGAGACCGTAGGGTATTTGCAGCTGAAAATACCTTAGGTTTACCAATATCTTCTTCACTGTGAATAATCTGACGTTGCAGATTCGAGATCTCTACATCATCATCATCAATAATGCCAATTCTTCCTAAGCCCGCCGCTGCGAGATATGCTAAAACAGAAGATCCCAAACCTCCTGCCCCAATGACAAGGGCACTACCCTCATGAAGTTTTTTTTGCCCTGCCCCGCCAATCTCGCGAAGAATAATGTGACGAGAATATCGATTTAATTCGGCGGTCGAGAAACTGACTTTTTCAGTTTCTTTTTGGACATTTTCTGATACAGTAATTCTTGCACGATGCCTTAATTGACGCAAACCCGTAATATAGAGAAATACCAAGCTTACAACCGTCCCAAGCAATAACCACGGCTTGATAGAATGACCGGTATTTTCCCGGAGCATATGACCGTTTGGCAATACAAAGTGCAAACCAAGTACCGCAAAATATATAATAAATAGAATAGCAACTCGGATTGAGTGCGGCATATTAAGTAAAGACGCAATACCCCAAAGGCATGCTGCCAAACTCACCACCAATATCATTAATCAATACCTGTCGATCCAAAACCATCCGAACCACGCGTTGTTTTACTCAGATTTTTACATAACCGAAATTGTGCACGAACAACTGGCGCCACAATTATCTGTGCAATTCTGTCACCATGCGAGACCTTAACCAGCTGAAGACCAGCATTATACAGAATTACATCAATTTGACCACGATAATCGCTGTCAATCGTCGCAGGCGCATTTAGAACCGTTAATCCAGACGTCAACGTAAGACCAGACCGCGGACGGATTTGCACCTCATATCCATCAGGAATTTCAAGTCTTAAACCTGTTGGTATACGTATACGCTCGAGAGGGGCTAAGGCTACCGAACCATTCGGTAAGTATGCGCATATATCTGCGCCTGCAGCACCAGCCGATTGATATGTAGGAAGCGGCACATTAGGCTCTAAACCAGATTCGCGCGAAACAAGAATATTGACTTGATTACACATTCAATGCTGTCACAATTCGCTTGGCCAACTTTTGCGCCACAACTTTTTTTTCCATTCGCGGCCATGATTCTATTTTATTTAATGATATGAGAGAAACTTCATTCTCTAACCCACCCATTATTCCTGCTTCTGAACTAACATTATTTGCAACAATCCAATCACATCCTTTACGCTCAAGTTTTCGACGCGCATTTTCTTCTACATCGTTAGTCTCCGCAGCAAATCCAATAACTAATTTCGGACGACCATTTTGTCTTTGCGAAATACCTGCAAGGATATCATCATTCTCAACAAGTTTAAAACTTGGAATGCGGTTACCATTTTTCTTTATCTTGATATCAGAAATACTCTCGGCCCGCCAATCCGCTACAGCGGCCGCAAAGACTGCAACATCTGCCGGCAATGACTTCTCGACAGCTTGTGCCATTTCTTTGGCAGTTCCGACTTTCTTAACTGCAACATTGTCAGGTGGTGCAATTGAAGTTGGACCTGTAATAAACGTCACTTTAGCGCCTAAGATAGCAAGTTCATGCGCTAATGCTGTTCCTTGTACACCAGATGATCGATTTCCGATATAACGAACAGGATCAATCGGTTCATGAGTTGGACCGGACGTGACAATGACATGTATGCCTTTCAATGTCTTCTCAGCGAAGTAATTTTCAATTGAGGAAAGAATCTCCGTCGGTTCTGCCATCCTTCCCATGCCAAATTCCCCACAGGCCATCACACCTTCTTGAGGTCCAACCAACCTAATCCCATCCTGAATAAGCGTCGCAACATTGCGGCGCGTCGTCGGGTGTTCCCACATCCGTACATTCATCGCTGGTGCCATTATTACCGGCTTATCGGTTGCCAAAAGTAAAGTAGTTGCAAGATCTCCAGCAAAACCTGCTGCTGCTTTTGCCATTAAATCGGCAGTGGCAGGAGCAACCACTAACAAATCAGCATTACGCGACAATTGAATGTGGCCCATTTCAATCTCATTATCATAGTCAAATAACTCACGATAAACTCTCTGCCCTGCCAAGCCTGACACCGTTAACGCTGTTATAAATTCCTCTCCAGCCGCAGTTAATACAGGTGTGACGACTACATCTTTCTCCAATAGTCTACGAATGACCTCCAAGGACTTATAAGCCGCAATACCGCCACCAATAATTAGCAAAATGCGTTTATTCAGCATTAGAAAAAACCCTTCCACTAACTCAAATCAAAATCTAGCACATGAACTACTGGCATCATCACGAGTATCATTTCATAATGATAAATTTACTTTAGCCATTCATTCGAATGACGATATTTTCTGGATCATAAGGACTGTCTTCAACAATTTTAGCATCCCACAACTGATCAAACATTTTTATCTGCAATAATGTGCCAGAAGTTGCAAAAGCAGGTTTAACATACCCCATTCCGATTGATTGTTTAAAAGCAACCGAAAAACCGCCCGAGGTTAATCGCCCGATCTGTTGCTCACCAACATACAGTGCTTCACGTCCCCAAGGGTCTGCATCTTTTGGACCATCAATCAAAAATGTGCAACATTTTGCCCGAACCTCCGTAGCTTCAAGTGTGGATTTTCCTCGGAATTCTTTATCAATATCAACAAATCGTGTTATACCAGACTCAACTGGGGTCGCGTCTCTTCCTAGCTCAGAACCAATTGCACGATAAGATTTTTCTTGCCGAAGCCAATTTTGCGCACGTGCACCTACCAACCGCATTCCATACTCTTGACCTCTCCTTAAGAGTAAATCCCACAGATAATTCTGCATTTCAATTGGATGATGCAACTCCCATCCCAGTTCACCTGTATAAGATACTCTAATGGCACGTACTGGACACATACCCAGTTCAACATCTCTATGACTCAGCCAGGGAAAAAACTCATTTTTAAATACTAAATCTGGATTAGGATCTTTTACTTCTTCCGTTAAAACAGCACGTGATTTTGGTCCTGCAATTGTAAAAACACCCCATTGAGACGTCACATCATGACATTCAATATATCCAAAATCGGTTATTTTTTCTTCAATAGACTTTCGAAGATAATCGCCATCATAAGAAGTCCAAGCGCCTGCGCTAATCAAGTAATACTCATCTTTGTTCAATCGCAGAATTGTATATTCAGCCCTAACAGTGCCACTAGAAGTTAATGCATACGTGAGATTAATGCGACCAATGCTTGGTAATTTATTGCAGGTAAACCAATCAAGAAAAGCTGTTGCGCCAGGGCCTCTAACGATGTGCTTAGAAAAAGCGGTTGCATCAATCAAACCAACACAATTACGAATGGCTTCAGCTTCTTCACGCGCATAAATCCACCATTTCGGTCTCCTGAATGATCGTGCGTTGTGATCAAAACTGCTATCTGCATCAACCGGACCATAATAATTTGGTCTTTCCCAACCGTTCATTTGTCCAAACTGAGCACCAAGTGCTTTCTGCCGGTCATAAGCAGGTGAGGTACGTAAAGGACGACAAGCCTCACGTTCCTCATCAGGATAATGAAGGATATAGACATGTTCATAACATTCTTCATTTTTTCGCGCAGCAAATTCAGTAGTGATCCAACATCCGTACCGTTTTGGATCAAGACTAGAAAAATCCAATTCCGCTTCACCTTCTACCATAATTTGCGCAAGATAATGACCAACCCCGCCAGCTGCTGTAATGCCAAAAGAAAAGCCTTCTGCTAACCATAAATTCGTCAAGCCGGGCGCAGGACCAACTAAAGGATTACCATCAGGCGTGTAACATATTGGGCCATTGAAGTCATCTTTAAGGCCAACATTCTCGGCAGATGGAATGCGATGAATCATAGAAATATATTCTTGCTCTATTCGTTCCAAATCGAGTGGAAACAAGTCAGACCTAAAGCTATCAGGAACAGTGTATTCAAAACAAGCGGGCGCATTACGCTCGTAAGGCCCCAATATCCAACCGCCGCGCTCCTCTCTAACATACCATTTTGCATCCGCATCACGTAAAACCGGATGTTGTGGATTATCCTTTCGCCAATTGACCAAGGCAGGGTCTGGTGCTGTAACAATATATTGATGCTCAACTGGAATAGCCGGTATCTTTATTCCTAGCAAACGAGCTGTACGTTGTGCGTGATTACCTGTAGCTGTTACAACATGTTCTGCATGGATGATAGTTTTTTCATCAGAGGGAATAAGGTTTCCCCCTTGCTCAATTAATTTCGTGCATGTAACTTTCCAGTGATCTCCCATCCAATCATACGCATCCACTTGCCATTTTCGTTCAATGATTACGCCACGTTGCCGCGCGCCTTTTGCCATTGCCATAGTAACGTCAGCAGGATTAATGTAACCGTCGTCTGGATGAAAAATAGCTCCCTTCAAATCGTCAGTACGAACCAATGGCCATCTCGCCTTAATTTCATCTGGGGTCAGCCAAATATAATTTACACCACATGTCTCTGCTGTTGATGCATACAGCATAAACTCGTCCATTCGTTCTAAAGTTTGAGCCATGCGAAGGTTGCCAACCACAAAAAAACCAGGATCCAAGTCAGTTTCCGCCTTTAAAGTTTTATAAAAATCGACAGAATACTGATGCATATGTGTCATAGCATATGACATATTAAAAAGAGGGAGTAACCCAGCGGCGTGCCAAGTAGATCCCGATGTCAATTCATCACGCTCAACCAACATCACTTCATTCCATCCCGCTTTAGAAAGATGGTATGCAATTGAAGTGCCAACAGCACCGCCACCCACAACAAGTGCCCTTACATGCTTTTTCATGGTAACATCCTCAAATAATCTTCCAAAAACACTCGCCAATGTCGCGCCACTTCATTCTGACATGACATGAAAGAAGAGGTTAATTTTCCCCTATAATTTCACCTAAATTCAACTATATTTTCAATGTCAATATGTGAACCTAATCATTTCTTACGTCCCCAAAGCCATTCAACTTATTTCATAAGCGATAAGGCACAAAGTCAACTGGCTGAATTTGACCATGGCACAATGAAAAACTCACTAACTTTAGTATAATTAGTGTCTGTAAAAAAACTTAAAATCAATATTAAAATACTGAAAAAGTTGACTCTTTTGTCATTTTTTTTCTGGTGAAGATTGCGAGTATTTGGGACAATATCATCAATTTCAATCAAGATTTGCCCCAAATCAGCAAATCTTCGCCAGAATCTCTCGAAAGAAAGGCCACATTATGCGCACATCCTTCGCCATACAACCCCTTCTTGGCAATACCGCCACC
>JAPORV010000114.1 GCA_026710055.1 Aestuariivita sp. | reverse complement strand
CCAACAAAACAATCATTCTGGTGATGGACAACCTTAACACGCATAAGCTCTCAACTCTCTATGAGCGCTTTGAGCCGGCGGAGGCCAAGCGAATTGCGGCTCGCTTCGAGATTCACTACACACCGAAACACGGCTCTTGGCTGAACATCGCTGAAATTGAGATCAATGTGCTCACGCGGCAATGCCTTGCGCGACGCATTCCTGACCGGGAAACGATGGTTCGGGAAGTACGTGCCTGGCAGGATCACCGCAACGCCGCCCAACACTCCGTTAACTGGCGGTTCACAACCGACGGTGCCCGCATCAAACTCAAGTCCCTCTACCCATCAATACAATAAAAATGGTGTATTAGGCCTAAATTAAAAATAAACTAGCAGTTCTAATTTAATCTCGATTAGTGGAAAGAAAATTAAATTGCCGACTATCACCCTTTGATAAAATGTTTACACAAAAACTCATGCTCATTGGCATCAATCATTTATATCGCGAATTCACAAAAAAGTTAAATCAACGCAATATTGTAATACTACCTTACCGACATATTTATTAATCATAAATTTCAATTGCAATTCTTTATTGAATTAATTTGGAGCTAAGCATGAATAAAAAATACGCAAAGTCGTCTGAAAAAATCGCTTCACTAGCTCCAGAGCAATACCACATTACGCAGAAAAATGGCACCGAACGACCTGGGTCTGGACCGCTTTTAAATAACAAAGAACCTGGACTTTATGTTGATATTGTATCAGAGGAGCCTTTATTTTCCTCATCTGATAAATTTGATTCAGGAAGCGGGTGGCCTAGTTTCACTAAACCGGTTGACACGCATTATGTAATCGAAAAGAAAGATTATTCCCATGGAATGACGCGTGTAGAAGTAAGATCTAGATATGCTGATAGCCATCTTGGACATGTCTTTAATGATGGCCCCATTGATCAAGGCGGGATGAGATATTGCATCAATTCAAATAGTCTCACATTTATTCATCGTGATGATATGGAAGCAAAGGGTTATGGAGATTACTTGACACAAGTGGAGGACAAAAAATGAGTTCGGAATGCGCGGTGTTGGCTGGAGGGTGTTTTTGGGGATTGGAAGAACTATTCCGAAAACAATCTGGAGTAGAAAACACACGGGTTGGTTACACGGGGGGTGATATCCCAAATGCGACATACCGATCACACGGTTCGCACGCTGAGGCTGTGGAAATCTGGTTTAATCCAAATCGGATAAGTTACCGTCAATTACTTGAGTATTTTTTTAAGATTCACGATCCAACGACCTTAAACCGCCAAGGCAACGACTTAGGACCTAGTTATCGCTCAGCAATCTATTATGTGACGAAAGATCAAAAAGAAATAGCAGAAAATGTCATTGCTGAAATTAATGGGTCAGGTGCTTGGCCAGGCAAAGTTGTTACCGAAATCAAACCAGCAGGTGAATTTTGGCAAGCTGAACCAGAACATCAGAACTATTTGCAACGTTTTCCGAATGGGTATACTTGCCACTGGGAACGACTCAATTGGGTATTGCCAAAACGTACGGCGGCAGAATAGGTGATAAATATCTCGATTTTTTCCACTATTACAGTGGCCAGATTTTCTTACTATTTTGATTCAGATATCGTGTTATGATGTCCTCAATCCCACGTGATGACTTGTGGCATGGATCGATCAACATTTTTTCATAAAGAAACTTTAGTAGTACTTAAATTGAAATAAGTGCTTTCGTGAAATCACCAGTTGATCTGACTTAATGTCTGAATATTGGTCAGCAAGACGTTCCACTTCATTGATCGCCCTTTTTCCCTCTTACTCATCTCACTGTTTTCAAAGGTGTCAGAAATATCTGTGGGCATCTTGGCCAATTTATGAGTGACTGTTTTAGTAATTAACATGTTTGAGATCCCTTCTATTAGTCTTGAACATTTCGATTGTGGAGATGGAATAGAATTCCATTTCGATCAATGAATCCCGTCATCAATTCATTATATCCACGAATTGCAGCGCTCAATTTAGCATTATCCGAATAGTCATTGATTTCAATTTTGAAAGATTGTAGTTTCTTGATATCAAGATTTCTGCAGTGTGATCATCAACGTTTATGATTCGAAAGTGCTACGGCAATTTCTTGAGCACGCGCAACGTACGCTTCCTTTGTAATAGGCGTATCGGGATTTGCAGTTCGGTGTTTTTCCTAATCTTTAAACTTGTAACGAACCAACCAGTCTTTCAAAAGATCGGTTGAAAGATCACGACATTTTTCAAATAACGTAAGTTTTGCTAAGTCGATACTCTTCAGCATAACGACATCGGCCGCCGATAATTTCTTTTTCTTTTTGATCTTAGCCACTTTGTCAATGTATCCAAGTGCCGGTACAATATCTCTAGTATCGGGCAGCTGTACCCGTGAATCAATTAGTCCGAGGTGACTTGTATAATCCATAAAGTGTGCGATCACCCAACATGTAGAAAATGGTTCCTGCCGATATTGCAACATCTGGAACAATAAAGCTCACAATTTGACAGTGCTTTCTTAAGACGTCGACCATTCATTCTGTTGTCGCGGCTGATCCACCAACAGTTGTCAATACAACAGAAATGCAATTTTCATCTTTACGATCACTGCGCACCTTAACTTTTTCAATAAAATTACGAAAGGTACGAAGATGAGGGCAGGATGAATGTGCCTGTGATAAAAAACTACGCCACATTTCAGTTTATCCTAAAGAACTATTGCTTTTTCGTTAATAAGAGAGGTACTTGCAAAACTCTACATTTAAGCGAATTTTTCCCGCTTTCGGGCATTTTTTTGAAAAGCAGAA
>JAPORV010000216.1 GCA_026710055.1 Aestuariivita sp. | reverse complement strand
CCCGCCACCCGCGCAGCCAACGAGCCGATGTGCGGTCTTCCGGTCGCTTGTCCTTGTCCGCTTTGCCATCCCGACAGTCATAGTCAATCCGAGGAACCCCCAACGGCACACCCTCTTCATTCACCGCAAATGGATGACGCCTATGAATACCGAGTGTGCCCGCAGACCCCTTCGTGCGCACCGCTATGGCCCACATCGTCAACTGCATGTAACCGGATCACACCAACTAATCCTCTCATCGGTTCTCCCAGAAATCGATTGGCAAATGGAAACCACTCAAACCCTCCTGATCCTCGCCTGACGAACCCTCTTCCAAGGCCTTACTTAAGTTAATACCCTAGAAAAATTCTGTTAATGCCATGAGGGGGGGGGGTATTCTAAATTTCATGTGAGTTCTCCGTATTTGATTGTGGACTATCTTAGATGTGGAATCTGAGCAACTCGGGTCAATACTTTTGACTGTCAAAACCTCTTCAGTAAGACCGAAGATCTGTTAAGGTTGCCCATCTTTAACAGATCAAGCTCGATAGGTTAAACTTGGGCTAAGGAATTTTATAGGCATCATCGTCTTCGTCACCGGGCGGTTTGCGGTTCGAGAGGAGTGTATGAGTCGTCACCCTCTTTCTTGAACGAAGACTCTTCCTTATTCAACATTTATTCAAGCGCTGTTGGATCAAGCTCTCCGCGGCGCAGAATATAGTTTTGAAAGCTAGGAATCGGACAAGTCAGCATGCCGGTCTCTGGGTTCTTCTCCAACGCCCCGCAATGCATCAGATGCGTGATGAATGTCCCTGCGGTGTGCTCAGGAGGGCATTCGAAATTCCCCGATGGGTTTGTATCGCAAGTGTTTTGGATTTTCTGCCGGAGCTGACTGGTATTGAGCGGTTTTCCAGCGCGTTCCGCTGTGCCCACTTCCTGCAGGACTTGTGCAGTTAATTGAGGGGAATAGTCCATCACATCGCTGTATTGTTCGCCGTAGTAGCTGTTTCGGAGTTGGTCTGAGCGGCGCTGAACCGCGTTCCAATCCTTGATCTTATCGGCCTGACCATCGACTCCCTTTACAAGGAGAGCTTCTGCCAAAGCCTGCTGCGCACAGTGGACATGACGCGGCCAGCCGTCGGTGGGCGTCATCAGTTGATCAATGTGGGCGCGTTGGTCACCAATCGTGATGCCGAAATGCGCGCTCCATCGGTCGGTGAGTTCGGCCTGTTCGTCCGGCGTAAAGCATCCGATACTGGTCGCTATTTGATTGCGTGTTAACCCCATGGAACGGATCACGGACTGGGTATCGCCCAGTCCCGCCAGCACCAGAGTGAGCGGGAGTTTTGTCACGGCTTCGTGTAGCGCCCGCAGAAAATTCGATTGGGGTGTGCCGCGTCCAAAGGGAAGATTTTGCGCTTCATCGACAGCGACAATGACCGCTGTGTCCCAATCCGACACGGGAAAGGCCTTATGAAGTGCCCCAATGTTTCGTACCTCGTTCTTCTGAAACAGGGTTTTCACATCTTGGATATTGATATCGATCAACCCCGCGATATCAAGGAGGGCCAGGCTACCCAACTGCGCGCCCTTTAAGACGTGTGCTTTCAACTGGCTTTTTTTTGTCCGTCCAAGGGCCCCGATTGCCATTAAGACATCGGAAAAATTCTCCTCAAGTTCCACACTAGAGATATGCAGGGTCTTTGGTCCCTCTTTAGAAAGATCGGTATTGAATCGGGTGAGCTCACTCAGAACAGAACTTTTCCCCGCGCCAGGCGCACCCGTGATAACAGTGGTGTTGCCGGGGATGCCGCTTTTTCGGGCGGATGTGCGGGCGGCCTTTGTGAGAACATGTTTCAGGATATCCTGTCGACCTACAAAGACCGGAGGATAGTCTTTCTCACCATCATCCACAAAATGCTGTAATTCTGATCGTTTGAAATTTGCCATCGAATCATGTCTCTATATTATTATAAACTATAGCGTAAATTGCGAATGACTTCAAGGCTGTGAGCTATTGTAACATGGGATGTTACGATAACGGTTTGAATAGCAAAACACTAATATGGGCACGTCTAACGTGGTGTTCAAACTCAGGTATCTGGGAGTTTTGCGGGGTCTGTCTACGATGCAGTCTCCCACACGCGGCACCTGACTGAGAAAATCATCTAGATTAAAATCTTCACGCGAGCTGCAGGATTAAACAGAATTTTACCCTCCAGATAATCGAAGGGGCGGCAGCGATCGTACAAATCCCACAAGTCTGATCAGTATGGTACATTTACGCGAATATACCAAGTATTTGCTCAATTTCTTGCACGTTAACCTGTCGCGCGCCACTATGCTAACGAATTGTATTAATTGATCTGATCACGCCATCCACGCACCAGCGATTCCCGCTAAAATATTTTTTCTTTTATTTTCATATAGTTACGCAATTTAAAAACGTTATTTTTCGTAAAATTTCTGCACCGAAATTGAGATTTTGATGTTATTATTGGAACATCAAGAACATATTTGCCGAACTGCTACAAGCCATTGCAGAACGCATTCGTCATGTTCGAGGCATTTTTCAAAAACAATCGACACGTGATACGCTTAGAAATAACATCTACGACTTGCTTTAGCAAAACTGGCCTTCTATCGGACAAATTCGACTGTGACGCAATAGAGATGAGGGAACGCCGCCATTTTCAATTATTTCGAAGCCAGATCTCTCGCAATTGCTGCCTGACCCAAAGTCTAACAAAGTCGACATCCTAGTAAGCCAGTAATTTGGACATATCGCTTTGAGCGGTGTACAGACATTAATGTGAATGCATAGATTGATTAAGACGTTCAGGGATGG